>CAMCCU010000507.1 GCA_945872975.1 Pedosphaera parvula Ellin514 | reverse complement strand
GTCTTGACTTCGATTCGGGGTTCCCAAACACTCGCAAACTCTTATGTCCGAGCCCAAAGAAAATGTGTTGATGGAGAAGATTGTCTCCCTGTGCAAGCGTCGTGGATTTGTCTATCAGTCATCCGAAATCTACGGCGGCATCCAGGGATTTTGGGACTATGGCCCGCTCGGCGCGGAGCTGAAGCGCAACGTGAAGGAGCTTTGGTGGTCCACCATGACGCGGCTGCGCGATGATGTCGTGGGTCTCGAAGCGACCATCATCATGGCCCCGCAGATTTGGCGCGCCAGCGGCCATGTGGATACGTTCTGCGATCCCATGTCCGACTGCTTGCTGACGAAGAAACGTTTCCGCTCGGATCAAGTGGAGGCCCAGAGCGGTGTTGCATACCACTACGCGGGGGCAAGGGATTCTGTTTCGGGAAAGCAGGTGACCGACGCTTTTGCCGTCTTGCTCCCTGCCGGCAAGCCGCCTGAAAGCGCGCGTAAAACGGCAACACAGTTCTATCAGCAACGCGGCTTGGAGAATATTGAGTTGCTTGGTGAGCGGACCGAGAAGGTCGAGAACTCGCAGCGTTTCAATCCCGAGAATGGCTCCCTCCTCACCGAGCCCCGCCCGTTCAACCTGATGTTCAAGACCTACGTCGGACCGGTGGAGAGCGAGGACGGCATCGCGTATCTCCGGCCGGAAACGGCGCAGGCGATCTTCGCGCAGTTCAAGAACGTGCTGGAGACTTCGCGCCAGAAAGTCCCGTTCGGCATCGCGCAAACCGGCAAGGCGTTCCGCAACGAAGTCACGCCGCGCAACTTCACCTTCCGCTCGCGCGAATTCGAGCAGATGGAACTGGAGTTTTTCATCAAGCCCGACGAAGCGGTGGAGGTCATCACGGGTTCCGTCGCGACGCCGAAAAGGGCAGGGCACCCGGGCGAACCCGAGGCGAACTGGGGCTGGCAGCTTTGGCACCAGTATTGGGTCGAGGAACGCATCAAGTTCTACGAAGGCATCGGCCTGCCGCGCACCACGCTGGAAGAGTATTGGCAGAAGCCCGAGGAGCTGGCGCATTATGCCCGCGCCTGCGTGGACATTCTCTTCAAGTTTCCCTTCGGCACGCAGGAGCTGGAAGGAATTGCGGCGCGCAGCGACTTCGATCTGTCGCAGCACGAACGTTTCTCCGGCAAGTCGATGGGCGTCTTCGATGAGGAGCTGCGCACGGCTTGGGCCAAGCTTGACGACGCGAAGAAGTCGGATGTCTCGAAGCGTTATTACGAGGCACGTCTGAAGTATCTCACGAAGGTCGGCGTGGAGCAGGCCAAAGCGGAGAAGGACGCGAAGGAAGACGCTGAAGGATTGGCGAAGGGACAATACATCCCGCACGTCATCGAGCCTTCCGCCGGCGTGGATCGTTTGATTCTCGCGCTGGTCGCGAATGCTTACTCGGAGGTCACCTCGACGGATGACAAGGGCAAGAGCGAGACGCGGGTGGTGATGAAGTTTCATCCGCGGGTGGCACCGATCAAGATCGGCATCTTTCCGTTGCTCAAGAACAAGCCGGAGATCGTGGCGAAGGCGAAGGAGATCTTCGCGTCGCTGCGCACCCAGATGATGGCGTTCTACGACGACGGCGGAGCCATCGGACGTCGCTATGCGCGTCAGGACGAGGCGGGCACGCCTTACTGTGTGACGGTGGATTTCGATACGATGGGCGAGAAGCCGGAGCTCTTGAACACGGTGACCATTCGTCATCGCGACGATGGGCGGCAGGAACGTTTGCCGATTGCAGAGCTGGCGGGCTGGTTGCAGGCGAGAATTCGTTAGAAGTCCAGCCGATGGAAGCTTTCCTTAAGTCAGTGCTGCTCCCGCCGATATCATTGGCGTAGTGAAGCCTGCTACCTAAGTTAGCCAAGCTACAACTCCTGACCCGCCTTTGCCTTAAGGCGGGTCTTTTCTTTTCATCAAAGCGGCCGGATTGAAACGGGGAGCCACAGAATCCGCTTTTCTTAACGGGCAACGCCAGTATCTTCTCGCGGAATCAGAAGCGGTTGCGACTTGATACCAGAGAGCCGGGCAGGGGAGCCGGCCGGGGGAAATTGAGCTTCACCGCCAGAACAATCACAGATGGACGCAGCGCACATTAGAAATTTCAGCATCATCGCTCATATCGATCACGGGAAGACGACGCTCTCGGATCGTCTCCTGCATATGACGGGGACTATTGCGACCCGGGACATGGAGAACCAGCTCCTCGACTCGATGGATCTCGAGCGCGAGCGCGGGATCACCATCAAGGCGCATCCGGTCACGATGTATTACAAGGCCAAGAATGGTGAGACGTATGAGCTAAACTTGATCGACACGCCCGGCCATGTGGATTTCGCCTACGAAGTCTCGCGAAGCTTGAGCGCGTGCGAAGGAGCACTGCTGATCATCGATGCCGCGCAAGGCGTCGAGGCACAGACCGTCGCAAATGTTCACCTGGCGATGAAGCAGAACCTGTCGATCATCCCGGTGATCAACAAAATCGATCTGCCGCACGCCAACGTCCCGCAGACGAAGATTCAGCTTGAGGACATCCTGGCGATTCCTGGGGACACGGCCATCTGCGCCAGCGCGAAACAGGGCATCGGCATCGAAGAAATCCTGGAAGCGATTATCGAGCGCGTTCCACCGCCGAAGCCCACCGGCGCGGCTTCGATGCAGGCGCTGTGCTTTGACTCCTATTTCGACACTTACAAAGGCGTGGTGACGCATGTACGCGTGTTCAATGGAACGCTGAAGCCGGGAATGAGCGTCAAGCTGCTGCATTCCGGGCGCAATGTGGAGGTGAAGGAAGTCGGGAGCTTCAATCCGAAGCCATACGTTCGCGACAAGCTGGACGTGGGCGAGACAGGCTATTTCACTGCGAACATCAAGACTCCCAAGGATGTGAAGATGGGCGACACGATCACGGATGCCCGCATCCCGTCGGCGGCGCTTCCGGGGTTCCAGGAGATTCATCCGATGGTGTTCAGCGGCATCTATCCGATCAACACGGCGGATTACGAGCACTTGAAAGCTGCCATGGGCAAGCTGCAATTGAACGATTCCGCATTCGTCTATCAGTCCGAAACGTCGGTTGCACTAGGCTTCGGCTTCCGCTGCGGCTTCCTTGGATTGCTTCATCTGGAGATCGTTCAGGAACGACTCCGGCGTGAATACAACATGGACATCATCGCCACGTATCCAAGCGTGGTGTATCGCGTATCGATGACCGACGGAGTCGTGAAGGAAATCGACAATCCCGCGTTCCTGCCGGAGGCCAACTACATCGCGCAGATGGAAGAACCGATGGTGAAGTCCTTCATCATCTGCCCGAACGAATACATCGGTGACATGATGGCGCTAGTCGCTGAGAAACGCGGCCTCGTGGATCACACGGAGACACTTGATTCGCGCCGCGTGATGCTGACCAGCGCGATTCCGTTGAACGAGATACTGATCGACTTCCATGATCGCATCAAGAGCATCACTCGCGGATTCGGCTCGATGGATTACGAGCATTCTGGTTACAGGATCTCTGACATGGTGAAGTTGGACATGCTCGTGAACGCCGAATCGGTCGATGCTTTTTCGTGCATCGTTCATCGCGACAAGGCGGAAACTCGCGGACGGGCGCTCGCAGCGAAACTCAAGGAAGTGATTCCGAAGCAGCAATACGTGGTGGCAATTCAGGCGGCAATCGGCGGGAAGGTGGTCGCCCGCGAAACGGTGAGTGCCATGCGCAAGGACGTCACCGCGAAGTGCTATGGCGGCGACATTTCCCGCAAACGCAAGCTGCTCGACAAGCAGAAGGAAGGCAAAAAGCGCATGAAGTCTTTTGGAACAGTGAACATACCGCAGGAAGCGTTCATTGAAGTGTTGAAGGCGTAAGCTAATGGCGGTCGGCATCCGATTAACCCTCTCATGAACATCAACTGGTTTCTCTCCAGCAAGGTCCGGCATGCCTCACACATGCATAAGCATGTCTGGAAACTGTTGTGCGCCCAGCGGGATTTGTTGTCTCCGAAAGCCATCGAACCGGTTGAACGCGCGTTGGGCGAATTGGACAAGGTTTGCCGAGGGCCAATGGATAAAAGCGCGCTCGACAAAGAGATGTCGAAC
>CAMCCU010000506.1 GCA_945872975.1 Pedosphaera parvula Ellin514 | reverse complement strand
TCGAGGAAAAGATCAAGTCCACCGCCGACACCATCATCGTGCTCTGGATGGGCGGCGGCATGGCGCATACCGAGACCTTCGATCCGAAGCGCTACACGCCGTTCGAGAAGGGCATCGCGTCGAACGACGTGCTCAGCACCTTCCCGCAGATCGACACGAAGGTGGATCACATCAAGTTCTCGAAAGGGCTGGAGCACCTCGCCGGCGTGATGGATCGCGGCACGCTCATCCGCAGCTACACGGCGGGCGATCTCGGGTTCATCCTCCATTCACGCCATCAATTCCACTGGCACACCGGCTATCAGCCGCCGCAGACCGTCGCGTGCCCGCACATCGGCGCGTTCATGGCGCGCACGCTCGGCCCGCTGAATCCGGCCGTGCCCGCGTTCATCAACATCGGCCAGCGCTTCGACAACGGTGAGGCGGAGGAGCTCAAGGCCTTCACCACCGCCGGCTTTCTCGGCAGCGAATACGGCCCGTTCAACATCCCGCTGCCTGACCAGGCCGCGAACAGCGTGCGCCCGCCCGGCGGCATGACGCCCGCGCGCTTCGAGAACCGCGACAAGTTCTACCGCCGCCTGCTCGCCGAGAGCCCGGTGATGCGGCACGGCAGCGATTACCAACGCGAGTCGTTGCTGCGCTCGATGGACAACGCGCATCGCCTGCTCAGCTCGCCGGCGGCGAAGGCGTTCGACCTCTCGCTGGAGCCGAAGGAAAACCTCGCGAAATACACCGGCGGCATCACGGACCTCAGCAAAGTTTCCAAGGCCGGCCAGTCGCGTGAAGGATCGTATGAGAAGAACACCATCGGTCGATTCGGCCTCGGCTGCCTGCTCGCGCGACGCCTCGCGGAAGTCGGTGCGCGCTACATCGAGGTAACCACGGAATACATTCCGTTCCTGAACTGGGACACGCATGAGCACGGCCACGAGAAGCTCGTGAACATGAAGCAGGCGATCGACGCGCCCATCGCGCAGCTCGTGCTGGATCTCGAGGAGCGCGGCCTGCTGAACCGCACGCTCATCGTGCTGGCCAGCGAGTTCAGCCGCGACGCCATGCTGGAAGGCAAGCCGAGCAAGCCCATCCAAAACCAGGTGGATGTGCCGGACAAAATTCAGGACATCAAAAACTACGGGATGCACCGTCACTTCACGGATGCCGGGAGCGTGCTGCTCTTCGGCGGCGGGATGAAGCGCGGGCATGTCCACGGCGTCACGGCGGACGAACGTCCGTGCAAGACGATCAAGGACCGCGTGGTGATCGAGGATCTGCACGCCACGATGTACACCTCGATGGGCATCTCACCGAAGCTGGCCTACGACGTGGAGAAACGCCCCTTCTACGTCACCCGCGACGGACATGGGAGGGCGATCAAGGAGTTGTTTGGATGAGCTATGCTCACCTGACATTCCGCGTCGCGATGCCACGCCTAACTTCAATTGACTCCAATTGTCGCTCGGTCTGTCCGCGAGCCTGAACGAGCGTGCAGTAAACAGAGAGCGTTTCGATCGTTTGTTCATCCTTTAGAGTGAACAATGCCCAGCTTGCTGCTGTGTGTATCTCACCATCAAATCCCCACGCACTAGCGTGCCCGCGCGTCGCTCCAAGTAGATTGGTGAGCGATGAAAACGTTGCGACTGCCGTGATCTGGGCATCCGTGGGAAAACTTGCCCGGTAAGAGTGTATAAACGTTTCACCCTTGTCACCGTAGCTTTTGCTGATGCGCCGATTACCCAAGGAAAAGTGCGGCTTGTCCGAGTAGGTGAACCAGTCGAAACTCAATTCACGCTGAAGCTTCTCAAGCTCCGCTGAAACTCCACGAGCTGCACGCATGTCGTTGATCCGATCGATCTCCTCGTGCTGAAGCTTCTCGAGTTCCGCCGGCACTCTGCGAGTCAGGCTCTCGCGAAGCGGGCCACGTGCGCCGAACGGAAGGGTCAACCTAGGATAATTCGTGGTCACGGTTTGCCGAGCTTCTCCTGTCCAAGGAGGCTGCAAGCGGACTCGGCATGGGGTATTTGTCGAAACCAATTGTGCAAGTTGGGCAGGAGCTTCAGTCACCGCAGCCCGCGCTTTCAGAAAACACGAGTTTCCGGCCAGAGACTCATTAGCACCGGGCTTCAGCCCGGTGTGACCGGTGGGATCGAAGGAGAGCGGTTTCAACCGCTTCTCCGGGTGAGGGCAAGCCGTTGAAACGGCTCAATCACCGGAACGCCCCGCTTCACCCGGCTGAAGCCGGGTGCTAATGAGAGGTGTTCCTCCAGTTCATTGCCGGCCTCTTTTGATATGCGTCAGGAGGAGCCGGTCCTGTGTCCGGCCCGTAATGTCAGACTGCTGGACGTTCGATCTGCTGCTTGAGTTCAGGCGTGAGCTGCTCCCACAACTGCGGATGCGTCTCGACCAACCGCGCGATGTCGCCCAGGTCTTTGATTCGTTTGCTCTGTCGCCGTGCCGTGTCGCTCCACGCCTTGATCTTGCCCTTGAGCGTGTCCTCCAGCGAGGCGACCCGGAGCAGGATGCCATGCACGTCGGCGGGAACGGCCCTGGCCGGGAACTCGCGGTAAAAATCCTCCGTGCTCAGTTGCAGGCTGACCTTCGAGCGGCCCTTGAAGTTGATCGACCACGGGAACTTCTCGGAGGGAAATCCGGCCTCGTTGAGCAGCCTCACGGCGCGTTCGATGTCGTCGATGGCCACCACAAAATCAACGTCCTGCGTCACCATCGGCTCCGTCGCCCAGTGATTGACGGCGACTCCGCCGATGGCACACCACGGGATGTCCGCCCGCTCCAGGCAATCGACCAGGCGCATCACGTCATCCGTGCCGCCGACCGTCTGCCAGTCATAAAATCTCTTCGCCGTCATAGAAAGATTGTGGAGTCGTTGAAGGCCACTCGCGAGCCTTTTCAAAGCGCATGACCGGACTGGTTTCAGGCGCCCGGAGGCTAATCGTTGCGTGAGAGTTGTCGAGCGATGAGGGGGCGAATCTAGTTTCCGCTTGAACAGAATAAGGTGACCGTCAGTCTGTTTACTCACATGCAAACTGACGTGAACGCACTGCCGCCAGGCGGTTTCGATTATCAGCCGCGCACCGGGCTCGTCTTCGGCGCCAACACCGTGGAGCGGGTGGGAGATTTGGCGCGCGAACTCGGCGGGCGCACCGTCCTCGTCGTCACGGATCGCGGCATCGTCACCGCCGGACACGCCCAGCGCGTGGAGCACTTGCTGCAAGCAGCGGGGCTCGGAGTGGTGATTTACGATCGGGTGCATGAGAATCCCTCCACCAACGACATCGACCACTGCGTCGCCGTGGCGAAAGAGGCGTCCATTGATCTTTTCGTTGGATTGGGCGGCGGCAGCTCGATGGACACGGCCAAGGGTTGCAACTTGATCCTGACCAATGGCGGACGGGTTCACGATTACTGGGGCGTCGGCAAGGCCACCAAGCCCATGCTTCCGCTCATCGCCATCCCGACCACGGCGGGCACCGGCAGCGAGTGCCAGAGCGCGGCGCTGATCGCCGACGAGCAGAGTCACCAAAAGATGGCGTGCCTGGACCCGAAGATCGCGGCGCGGGTCGCCATTCTCGATCCGGTGCTGACGCTCTCCCAACCGCCGCGCGTAACGGCCTGCACGGGCATCGATGCGATCGCTCACGCCGTCGAGACAGCGGTGACGAAGAAGCGGAATCCCTTGTCTCAAATGTATTCGCGCGAGGCGTTCAAGCTGACCTCGACGAGTCTCGAACGCGCTCTCACTCATCCGCTGGATCTCGAGGCGCGCGGCCAGATGTTGCTGGGCGCCGCCTTCGCCGGACTGGCGATCGAGAACAGCATGCTGGGCGCGGCACACTCCACGGCCAACCCGTTGACGGCTCATTTTAATCTCATTCACGGCCAGGCCGTCGGGATGATGTTGCCGCATGTCGTGCGCTTCAACGCGGCCGATCCGGCGGCCTTGCGAGGGTATGTGGAGCTCGCGTCCCGGGCCGAGATCGCGTGTGTGAGCGAGGGATTGGAACCCGCTTGCGACGCCCTGATTGCGCGGCTGGAGCTTCTGCTCAACCGTGGCGGGATGCCGCGTTCGCTCGCGGATTGCGGCGTTCCTCGTTCCGCTATTCCCATGCTCGCCGCCGAGGC
>CAMCCU010000505.1 GCA_945872975.1 Pedosphaera parvula Ellin514 | reverse complement strand
CTCCTTCTCTTCCTTCTCCTTGCCCTTGTTATCGCCGCCTGTGCCGGCGCCGTGGCGATCATCCGCGGACAACACTCCTGCGCTCAACGCGAGCGCGGTGATCATTGAAAACGGTCTCCAGATATTGATGTTTGGTTTCATACTTTGATTGGTTTTTTGGTTAGCATTGCCGGAAAAAATAAACTTGTCCCGGTGCTCTGTTAGGTAGCCGTTGCATCCTTCACGAGACAAGCGAAAAACGCTCGTCCTGCTATTGAATCCGCGACCAATTTGGTTGATTGGCGCGTCGCCCTTGTCACCAGCTCTCCGTCGGCGACCATTGATTGGGTCGGTTGGGATGTGAAAAGCCCCAGCCAATTCTATCGGGCAAAAGAGGAATGAGAATTCGCGGTCGTGCTTTTATCCGGAATAAGTGAAGCGCTGTGATCGGGTGGCTGCCAAGGTAACGAGGCGGACTGTTGCGCCTGATAACCCGGGAGTCCGCCTCTTCAGGTTGGCGGCGCGGCTATCCATACACGCTCTCAGCCTGGGAAGCGGTGGCGGAAATTTCACCCGGCCGTCAGCGCGGCACGTTCGTTCTCGGTGGCGCCGGTCTTCTCCAGGAAATAATCGTAGCCGCCCACGTAAGGCGTCACTTGTCCGGCGTTCACATGCAGCACCTTGGTCGCGAGCTTGCGGATGAAATGCACGTCGTGGGAGATGAAGACCAGCGTGCCTTCGTAGCGTTCGAGCGCGAGTGTGAGCGACTCGACGGTATGGATGTCCAAGTGAGTCGTCGGCTCGTCCATGAGCAGAAGGTTCGGCGGATCGACGAGGAATTTCACGAGGTTCAACCGGCTCTTCTCACCGCCGCTGAGGATGGCGGTCTTCTTGTAGATGTCGTCCTTCCGGAACATGAAGGAGCCGAGCACGCCGCGCGCCTCGTCCTCGCGCATGAGCGGCGCGCTGGCCTGGACTTCGTCGAGCACGGTCTTCTCGGGATCGAGCGTGTCGGCGCGATGCTGGCTGAAGTAACCGATTTTCGCGTTGTGTCCGAGATCGCGTTCGCCTTTCTGAAACTCGACTACGCCCGCGAGAATCTTCAGCAGCGTGGATTTGCCCGAGCCGTTCGGCCCGACGAGCACCGTAAGCTCCCCGCGTTCGATGGTGAGATTGAGCCCGGCGTAAACTTTCGTCGCGCCGTAGGCCATGTGAATGCCTTCCAGCGAAACGGCGCGCTGTCCGCCCCGGGGCGGAGGCGGGATTTGAAAGCGGAAGGGCTTCTTCGGAGCCATCGGCTTCTCGATCAGCTCCAGCCGCTCGATCTGCTTGAGCTTGCTCATGGCCTGCGAGGCCTTGGACGGAATGGCGCGGAAACGATCAGCAAATTGCTGGAGCGCGGAGATCTCCTTCTGCTGGTTGTTGTAAGCGGCGAGCTGCTGGTCGTAGCGTTCCTCGCGCTGGCGCAGGAAGTCGGTGTAGTTGCCCGTGTAGGCGATGAGCTTCTTCTCGGAGATCTCATGCACCTGCGTCACGACTTCATCCATGAACTGACGGTCGTGCGAAATGAGCAGCAGCGCGCCGGAATAGTTCTTCAGATAGTTTTGCAGCCAGAGGAGCGAAAGCAGGTCGAGGTGGTTCGTCGGCTCGTCCAGCAGCAGAAGGTCTGGCTCCATGACCAGCAGCCGCGCCAGCCGCGCGCGCATGATCCAGCCGCCGCTCATCTCACGGGCCTTGCGGTCGAAGTCCGTCTCGCGATAGCCCAGGCCGCGCAACATCTTCTTCGCCTTCGTCTCGACCTGCGGATCGTTCAGGGCGTCGTGCTTCGCGTGGGCTTCGAGATATTCGGGGCTGGAAACGTCGCCAGCTTTCTCCAACTCGTGCAGGCGTTTTTCCAGGCGGGGCAATTCGTCCACGCGGCCCGTCGCGACGTCGAGGATGGTTTCTTCGCCGTGTGCTTCGGCTTCCTGAGGGAGATGGCCGACCATGGTCCATTCGTCGCGCTCGACTGCGCCGGAGTCCGGCTCCTTCTGCTTGAGGATGATGGAAAACAGCGTGGTCTTGCCTGCGCCGTTCGGTCCGACCAGCGCGACACGGTCGCCGTAATTCACGCCGAAGGACGCGTTTTCAAAGAGCACGCGACCGCCGAGGGTCATCTTGAGATCACGAATAGTAAGCATGGGATAAACAGGTCGTTCGGCGCTCAATCTTCCACGGAGGGGCGGGCTTTCCAGTGTTCCCTCGAAAGGAGACGCAGAACCGGTTTTGTCTGCGGCGACGAGTGAGAGAGTTTATTCGGAGATCTGGTGGCGTCAATCGCCCAGAGAGGGAACTTCAATTTTTGCGGGCGAGGTCAGGGCTGCGTGGCTGACCGAGGTTCCTTGCGGGTTTTGGTAGCGCAAGAGGCCTTCATCGCTCTGGCGTGAATCAAAAATGACCAGAGCGAATCAAATTGCGCAGGGTGAGCAAAACTCTATCACGGGCCGTTTCCATGATGCCGGTACAATTCCAATTATCGCTGGGCTTTACATGATTTTTCCATTCTGAGAGTGGCGGCACTTCTTTTGCTAGTCGACCGCGTATTCGCCTGTCGTAGCAATGGCGAGCGCCCACTGATTTTGATGCCCGTGATTTTCAGCCCGTTCTACCGAAAGTTCCCGGAAGTTCCCTTGTAATCGGCCGCTTTTCCTGTTATTAAAAGCATCCTAATCGGTGAATGCGTTGGAAGCAGTAGCTAATTCCAATATGGTGATCGTGTCCAGCAACTGATGGTTAGCGCTCGTATTCATCGCCAGTAACGGTACGTCAGACAGTTTTACTCACAGATCAGCTAAACCCGACCCTAAAAAAGAACCCCAATGAAAACTCATCACTCCAATTGCAGGCTAACGCTGCGGAGCCTGTTTGTTGCAGCCTCAGCCGCGCTCGCGTTACCGCAGATAACCAGCGGCCAGCTTGTAACGAACTGGACCGCGTTCAATGAACATGCGCCCAGCGCGTTAACTGACCCGAACGTCTCCGCTTACAACATGCGAGGCTGGGTGCTGGGAACGGATCCCGGCACGGTGCATCCGCTGTCCGGGCCGCTCACCAATTATATCACTGGAGGGTCCGGTTACGGCCCTGGACAATCACTGAACGCCCAGTTGGTCGCCAGCACGCTGCTTCGGAATCCCGATCTCTTCCCTGCCGCTGCGCTGGGGTATCCCGATCCAGGCACGCCTGCCTACGATTTTTTTATGCCGGGCGGCGCACAAATCACGGACTTGGGCAATGCCGGCAGCGGCATCGGCCTTGGTAACTTCTCCGGCGGCGTGGGGCAGGATACGGTGGTGCTGACCTTCAATAATCTTGATCCGTCCATGAGCTACCAATTCCGCGGCACGGTCGTGCGGGCTGGTACTGCGGACACGCATTATGGGCGCTGGACAGGTTGTTCCATCGCGGGCGCCGTCTCGTCGGTCGATGCCGCGACACCGGGTGTTTTGACGTCCGCCAATGTGCCCGGGGTTCCGGGCTTGACGCTGACGAACGGCCAGCAAGTGTTTCAGTCGGGCATCAACCGCCAGGGCGACATGGTGGGTTGGACGGACATCAAGCCAGGCCCCGATGGTTCCTTCTCCATCATCACCAAGGGCTACAACGGACCGGTGTATGACTACTATGACAACATGGGGCCGGGGCATGCTCCAGGTGCTGGTTCGCGTTTCACCAACGCCCATGCTGCGCTCGGCTATGCGCTTACAGATATCGCGCTCACCGAGTATGGCCCGCTCACTCCGGTTTCCATCGCCATCCAACCCACACCCACGACGACGCTGACGGAGTTTTATCCGCTCACCCTGAGCGTCAAAGCTTTTGGTACTGCTCCGCTTTACCAATGGTATAAAGACACCGTGGCGATTCCGGGGGCCACTGCGGCCACCTACAGTGTTCTCGCAGCCGGAGCTGGCGATTCAGGCACCTATACCGTGGTCGTCAACAATTCGCAGAACAGCCTGACCAGCACGCCGGCTCTGGTGACGGTGCTCGAGGATAACGTGAAGCCCACGGTGGTCAGTGCGAGCGATGAGGGCAGCCTGACGCAAGTATTCGTGCAGTTCAACGAACGAGTTAATCTCGACGAGGCGGGCAATTCATTCGGCTACTCTATCTCCGG
>CAMCCU010000504.1 GCA_945872975.1 Pedosphaera parvula Ellin514 | reverse complement strand
CTGCCCGAAAGGCAGTCACTTTGCAGGCCAAACAGCCCGAAGGTCAGGTCCTTGTCCCACGGAAAGATTCGCCACAGCTTCGTACCTTCGGTGTCGCGGTGGAGAAAGTAATTCTTGAAGGTGCGGTCCATGTCCTGGATGAGCACGCCAGCCGCGAGGTGGTTGATCAGGGCGGGCATGTCGAAGTTATCCTGCACAAACGTGCCGCGACTAGGATTCGCGGCGCTGAGCCCGGTGACCAGTTCCTGGAGATCGGCGTTGCTCTCCGTCCGCCGCGTCCTCTTCTCGACACCGCTGGTGGAGGACATGAGACCGTTGTTCATCTTGTACATCGCGCCGTTGGGATCGAAGCCGCGACGTTCGAGGTAAGTCGAGTCGATCTGTTCCACGAAGACCGCCACGCTGAAGAAGGTGTTGTTCTGCTGCACGCGCACATTGAAGGCGTCGCCGGCAGGCGAGCCGGCCTGACGATACGTCTCGAAGGAGAGCGGGGCGCGCACATACGCCTTGTCGTGGTGGGTGGCGTTCAGGTTCAGCTCGTCCGCCCGGGGTTGCCCCGGCTGGAAACGGAAGTGATCGCCTGGGTTGAAGTCGAACTTGTAAGGCTTCTTCGCGAAGTTGGGCGCGGTTGCCCCGCGGACGCGGTTGAACACGTTGTCGTAGAATTCGCCATTCCAATAGACCGACGCGCGCGTGCCCGTGAAGGTGTCGGCAGCGGCGACGTTCTGCACAAACCAATGAAAAACCGGAAGCGCATTGGTCAGCGCCGGATTCACGACGACGGTGCCAAAGTAGGCCGGCGAATCGTTGGTCGCGGTGAACGCCGGGTAACGCGAGACATTCGTGCCGGTTGTGTCGGTGGCGGTGACATACCAGCGCACCATCTGCCCAGGCGTGCTCGCGCTGGCGGGAATGCTCGCGCCGTAGATGCCGTCCGCCGCCGCGCCGTCTCCGTGCGCGCCGTCGTCGAGAAACGGCAGACTGACCTCGCTGCCGAACATGACGCGGTAACGGAGCGTGGCGCTGGCCACGGGTGCAAACGCCGGACGGATCCGCGCCGTGACGATGAGGTTGTCGCCATCGCGGGGTTCGGCCGGCGTGTGCTGCTCATCGCTGATGACGGGGCCGACCGTGGCGACGCCGGCGTTGTTGGCCCGGCCGGGCGTGGGGGCCGGGAAGTAGCGACCGAGCGGCGGGCCGTTGGGCGTGACGCCGTCGAGTTGCGGCAGCAGGAGCAGGTCGGGGCTGTTGGTGGGAACGTTCAACGCGTGGAAGGCGAGGACGTTCGTGCCGGCCACCAGGAAGCTGCGGAACGCGGAAACATCGAAATCGAGGAAGTTCGTGGCCGCGGTGTCGGTGCGCGGGGCGAGCGCGACGGAGTTGAAGACGGCGTTGGCGGGGGCGTTGCTGCGGGCGATCTCCTGGCCGTTGAGATACGCGATGAAGCCGTCCTCAAACTTCATTTTCAGCGTGAGCCCGCTGAGGTCGCCGGGACTGACCACGGAGAAGGGCACGCGCGCGTAGAGGGAGCCGTGGTTCGGATACAGCATCGCTTCGACATTCAAGCCAATGAGCGGAAGGAAATCCACGCCCAGCGGCTGCCGATCGTAGCCCAGACCCGTTGTGCCGTTCGTCCAGGCCGCATCGTTGAACTCCACGTCGGTCCAGGTGAGATCGAGATTGTCGTTCGGCGGGACGAAGGCGCGGACGGGCGCGCCGGGGCCGAGCAGGGTGACCGTGGCGGCTGCCCGGACGAGGCCATAGGAGACGTCCGCCACTTGCGGCGGGAAGACCGGTGCAAACTGCGAGACGACATTTGTTCTGTCCGGTGCGACGAGGGCGAGATACTCGCCACCGGCGCTGAGTTTGAAATTCGTGTGCAACGGGGCACCCGGCGTGCGCCGGTTTTTCTCCGAGGCGAAGACGACGAGGTAGCCGCTGGGCGGAAGGTTCGTCGCGGGAAATTGCCACTTGACGAGGTTGTTTGTGGTGTCGGTGAGAAACCATCCCGCGAGACTCGCGCTGGCCGCGCCCTGGTTCTGAATCTCGATCCAGTCCGAGTTGTCACCGTTCTCGTCGTTGAGCGTGACGTTGTTGGCGGCCATGAACTCGGTGATGGCGAACTGTCCGGCGGCGGGCTGTGCCCAGCCCAATAAACTGAGCGCGAGCGAAGCGGCCAGCCCAATGCTCCTAGGGCGGCAGGTGGCGAGGTGATGCCGAAACCGGGCTTCGGCTTTGGCGACGGGGATCAAGGGGTTGTTCATGGGTACGTCTTTCGAATTTGGGATATTGAACTGAGCCTTTCCCCGCCGTCCGGCAGCTTGTGGAAGGAGGAGGGCCGGCTCATCACCGGCCCTCCTGGTGAATCATGGTTTCTTCAGATTACGGCTGGAAGAGGCGGAAGAACTTCTGGGCCGAATCAGGCGGTAATTCGGCGGTGAGGTTGTTGCCCTGGACGACGATGCTGCCCGCGTAGTTCACATAGGGACCAGTGACGTTGGTTGACGACTGGAGCACGTAGCCCGGTGAGAAACTTGGCCACGAGACAACGACTGCGCCCGCGAGGGTGCGCTGCACGGTCAATGATTGAGAAGTGGATTGCGCCGCGCGGTAGTGGGCGCGGATTTGCGCCAAACTCAAGGCGGTGTCGTAGAAGGCCACTTCGTCGATGCAACCTTTCCAGTTGAACGACGACTCCGTGCCGCTGCGGGTTGCGCCGATCATCACGCGATCCGGTGTCGGCCCCGCGTTCTGGAGCACGCCGCCGATGTCGGCTTCGGAGCCTTTCACGCCATTCACATAGCCGGTCACCTTGCCGCCGCTGAACACCAACACCAGGTGGTGCCAGACGCCGCGGCCGGCCGGACCTGAGGCCACGGACTGGCCGAAGCCATTGCCGTCCCGACGCACGTTGAAGTTTGGAATGTCGCCCGGAGCGAAGTCGATTTCATGGCTGCCGTCCCAGCGCGAAACGACGATGTGGAACGCCGGGTCATGGGCCGCCGTGGGATCGAGATTGGCCCAAGCCTCGACGGTGACGGAATCACCCGGATGGAACAGGCCGAGATCCACGAGACTGCCAGGCTCGCCGTCAAGGCGGACGCAATTGCCGAGACGTGGTGAAGCGGAAACCTGGCCGAGCGTGAACCCACCCATGTAGGTGCCGTCCGCGAGCGCCAGCGATCCCAGGTCGGCCGCGATAGTGCCGTTGGTTTCGTCGAGCGGATAATAGTGAATCGGATTGTCCGTGAGCACCGCCGCCGCGTAGCTCGGGTAAACCGGCCCGGGCGTGACGCTCAGGATGGCCGGCGCACTCGTCACGGAACCGGAAGCATTGGCGAGGACGACGGCGTAGGTGCCGGCGTGACTCGGCCGGACATCCACGATCGAGTAGGTGTGGCTGGTGGCGCCGGGAATGGGGCTACCGCCCTTGGTCCACTGATACGTCGGCAGCCCGGTGGCCAGGACGCTGAACGCGAAGTCGCTGCCTTCCACCACGGTGCCGCCCGCCGGCTCGAGCGTGATCTGTGGAGGCATGGACGGCACGTAGTCGGTCGCGAGCCGCAGGTTGTCGATTGATCCGCCGAAACGCCCCGAGGGCGCGAGCGGGCCAACCCGGACAAGCACCGGACCGCTGCCGTCGCCTTGATACTGGAAGGCGTAGCGGGCGAAGCCGTGGGTGCCAAACACTCCCGGGTTGCAGGTGTAGGTGGCGAGCAATGAGAAATCCCCGCGGAGCACTTCAATCACCATCCCGTCGGTCTCGGTCGTGGCCTGGGTTCCCTCCGAGTAGGTCGCCGGAGCAGCGACGAAATCCACATGATACGTTTCGCCTGACTCGTTGGCCGGAATTCCGCTGGCCAGCGTGAGCACGTTGTCTTGCCAGATCATGGCCGCGTAATTGCCGGTTCCCGTGCGGTCCACCGCGTGGATGGCGCCTCCGCCCGCTTTGTTCCATCCGGGCAGATTTCCAGAGTGGGAAATCTTCAACCCGGTCTGGTACTGGAGGGCGTTTTGGTTTCCGGTGTAGGCGTTGAAGTTTTCGTTCAACAGAACGGTGGCGTAGGTGGGACGCGCTGTGACCGTCAGGACGGCCGGCGCGCTGGTCACCGATTGCGATGCGTTATTCGTCGCCACCACGGTGTAG
>CAMCCU010000503.1 GCA_945872975.1 Pedosphaera parvula Ellin514 | reverse complement strand
AGGGTCTGGAAGACCGTCACGACAAAACTGTTGCTCACCGAATTGAATCCGTCGGTGGCGATCAGCGTGATGCGAGTCAGTCCTGCGACGCCGGGTGTGGGGAGGATGTTTACCGTGCGGTTTGCTCCCGTGCCATCGACGGTCACATTGGCGGAGGTGACGACCGCCTCGTTGGTCGAGATGGCGGAGAAGGTGATTTCATCGTTCTCCGAATCACCAACCGTGAAGGGGATCGGATCGCTGATGATGGTGTCCTTGGGAATGGTCTGGCTGGCGATCGAGGAAATGGTCGGAGCGCCGACGGTCACGCGGAAGTTGCGGCTCGCGGTGTTGCCGTTTTCATCCGTCACGGTGACGGAGATGAGCGCGGAGCCCTGCTGATTGGCGGCTGGGGTGACGCGAACGGTGCGGTTGGACTCGCTGCCGCCGAAGACGACGGATTCGACCGGAACCAGCGCGGGATTATCAGATCCGGCGGATGGGATGAGGCTGCTCGCGGCGCTTTCGCCATCGCCGACGATGAAGGGAAGTTCCGTGGTAGAGGCGTTCGCAGCGATGCGTTGATCGGGGAGGCTGCTGATGTTCGGCGGGTTCAGTGAGGGATCGTTGCCGCCCGTGACATCGCCGTAGGATGTGCCGACTTTGAGGTCATCGAGGGTCAGCGTTCCCATGCCCGCTCCGCTGCTCAGGGATTGGCGGAGCGCGAAGGTTGTGATTCCGACTGAGGTGATGACGTCAGTCGCGTCAGCGCGGTCAGTCGTGCTGACTTCTGAATCTGGACTTATCCAAAGCGTTGACGTTGCCGCCGCAGTGTCATAGCGCAGGACGAGAGTGTAGTCTTGACCCACGGTGAGGTTTCTGGGGATGGCTGCAAATGCGTTGGTGCCATTGACGATGGCGACGCGGAAGCCTCCAGCAGCGGCCCCGTTCGTCGATACGAAAATCCTCGCCCTGAATCCATTGCCATCATCTTTGAAATGAGCGAAGTAACCGCCCGCGCCGCTGGGCAGGCCGGTCAGGTTGATGACGAAGCTGGCGTAGAGATTTCCATTTTCGTAAGGACGCCCGGAAAGGAACGCGTTGACATCCTCGCCTTCGGACTGAGTCAGTCTGGCCTTGCCGGAGGCGACGTCGAGTTGTCCCGCTGTTCCGCTATGACTGGCCCAGATCCCGCCGGACACAGTCGTCAGCGGTCCATCGAGGTAGTTGAAGGGTTCGTTCAGGATGACAGCGGCGTGGGCCGTGCCGCAGAGAAGTGCGCCGGCGCACAGGTTGAGCAGGAGTTTGTTCATAGCTTCTGAGTTTTGTTTTGGTTGATCGTCTGAGACAAATAAAACGTGTCTTTGGCTTCGGGACAGTCTCCTGCCTGATCCCGGCCCTGATTTTAATTCGGCGTCGTGGCGGTGGGATACCAATAGACCGTCCGGCTCGCCGCCCACTCTTCGGAGGCGTTGTTTGATTCCCCCGCCGTCCGTGTAAATTCGTTCAACGGAATCACCCGTGCGCTTCCGTCGCACATGGCGAACTGTCCGCGCTTGCGCTCGTGCCGCGCGACGGCGTACTGGCCGGTGACGTTGGATTGCGCGGCACCGGCGGTCGGGGAATTGCCATCCACCTCCGCGACGAAAACAGTGTCCGACGGCTTGGTCACTCCGGTCAGGCGGGTGTTCGGCTTCCCTGCGGCGCGGGTAGATTTGTTGATGCAGAGCCGGCCGTTCATTCCATACATGAAGAAAGCCTTCCGGGGATTGGGCGCAAAATTCGGCTGCGGCGCGGCGGGACACGAATAGATCGTCTTGTCCTTGGGCATGGGCGGCGTGTTGGCGGTGTAAAGGTCCGCCATCGTCGGCTGGTCGATAGAGGCCGAGATGAGGTTATACCATGCATCTTCGTTCTGGGAATGAGTCACGGGAATGACCGTGTTTCCCTCTTCCGGCACTTCGTCCTCGTGGTCCAGGGCGTACAAGGAGAAGGCGAGCGACCATTGCTTGAGATCGTTCAGGCAGGTGATCGCGTGCGCCTTGGTCTTCGCCTTGGCAAGGGCGGGCAGGAGCAAGCCCGCCAGAATCGCGATGATGGCGATGACGACGAGGAGCTCGATCAAGGTGAATGCCTGCGCCTTGGTCCGGGCTTTGGGCGACGTCACCTCCATGGTGTCTTTCATGTTCCTGTTACAGTTCACTGGGTTGAACCACTGTTCATCTGTTTAGCATCCTGACTTCAGATTACAATCTGTTTGTTCCCCTTCTGCAAGAAAGCAAAGGTGACAACCTGCTCACGATTCGGTGTCGAATCGTGAAGAGAATTCACCGGCGCGAAACGTGGAACTCCAGTTCGGCTCGTCTTGGGCGCGCGTTACGGCTTCGCCTGAGCCACAAGTTCCTTGATAGCCCGGTGAATGATCCCCGCCGCTTCCGGCCCCACGGAGTTCACCTCGCCATAGACTCCCTTCTTCGCGTTGTAGAGGTAAGGCGGCTTCTCGTCCCACTCGCTCTTGGGAATGATGTAGCCGATCTCGTCGTTCGCCAGGCCGAAGATGAACTTCAACTTGCCGGGCATCATCGTGCGGATGGGCGGCGTTTCCACCGGATCAATGTCGAAGTCGCCGCCCGGTGCGCGCTCGATGCCACCGTTGACGATCTCCGGGTAAATCTCGCCCGGGATGCACGCGATGCTGACGTCGCCGATGCTCACCAGCGCGACCTCCGTCCGAAGCTGTCGCCAGCGCGAATGCCCGCGATCGATCAGTCCAAGCACCGGCGCGAGCAGGAACCCATCGTTCTCCAACGGCAGCTCGATGGTCCGGGCGTGGATACGGATCGAAGCCCGATCCGTCGTCGGAGCATTCGTGTCTTCGAGACGCGGAAGGATGCGGGAGACGAGCTGGCGACCGAGCGCACGGGTCTTGTCGTGAGTTGGCTCTTTGAAATCCTGCTGGAGATATGGGTCGTGGACCTTGACGCTGGGCTTCGTGGTCATCAGGCCGCCGACCGCGCCGTTAACGAAGAGATGAATCCCGCCGACGCCGGCGTCGAGAATGGCACCGTTCTGCCGCACGCCGTTCTCGAGCATGTCCCGCAGGTAGCCGGGAAAGTCCGCCGTGATGTCGCGGTTCTCCGACCAGACAGTTTCGGGATGGTTCGCCCAGCCCACGATCGATCCGATGGTCGCGCCGTTGCTCGGCGACGTGAAGTGCAGCACGCGAATGTCCGCGTCGTACACCTCCGGCTTGCGCGAGTCCGTCAGCAGCCCGTCGGGCTTGGTGAGGATTTCGTGGGAGCTGATGCGTGTCGGCTGAAGGCTCTTCACCGCCGCGCCCATGGCCTCGGCGGAGGATTGAATCACCAGCTCACGATAGCCGGCATTCACGCCGCTGCGCAGGACGCTTGGTCCCCACAGGCCCATCAAGTCCGGCGTGGAATGATTGTGCGTCGAGCAAACGATCGCGTAATCGATCTTCCAGTCCGCCGCGAGCCGCTTCCGGACGCTGATCACGTCGTCGTGAAAGAACCCGATGGCGTCCAGCGAGACGACTCCGACGCGTGAATGACCATCGTCAATGACGCAGGCGACAGCCCAGAGATCATCATGGATGTTCGTCGCCGTCCGATTCTGATCGAAGCCCGCGATGTAAACCGGCTCGTTCGGCTTCGAGAGATCCGGATTGATCTTCACCCGCCCGAATCCGACGCGCAACGGACGCGGACTCGCATCGGCCGCCTTCCCATCGATGGCGATGGCGAGGCTGTAGCCTGGGCTGCGGTCGCGGAACGTGTAGAGCACTCGCGCCGCGATGATGGCGATCAGCGCCAGCAGCACGATGCCGGTCATGCGTAGAAGACGGAGCCAGAGGCGGCGACGAGGCGATGGAGAATTCATGAGTTGCCGCGAGGCTACATCTACTCGTGGTTTTGGTGAACGAGATTTCGTTTGAAAAGGCGACCTTCTGCTGGTCGGCCACGAACCCAACCCTGGACACCTCGCGTCAGTTGGAGAGGATGGCTTGACCCCTCGCATGATCCTTTCGCGCGGCGGCGGGGAACCTAAATTTGTCACAATTGAGCGCTCGTGTTCCCGCAAAGCGATTGTTATCCACGAAGTCACCAGTGACCTCCGGCTATCATAATCCGGCACCACGCCACCTGTCGCTTCAACACGGCGGACG
>CAMCCU010000502.1 GCA_945872975.1 Pedosphaera parvula Ellin514 | reverse complement strand
CTCATGGTCAGTCAGTTTGTTTTTGCAGTCCGTGTCCGGCGCGCTTGGGACGATGCGCGGCCTGGGCTTTCCACGTTCCACGGTGTTCTCAAGGTCTTGCTGTCGCTGAAGCGGTGCGGGGTTTTCCGATGCCTCGCGTGTGTTGTGATATTGATGGGCATGAGCGCCGGTAGGGTGCGTGGGTTCGAGTATTCGAATCGCGAACTGGGGTTCAAGGCGCGGTTGCCTGATGGATTTGAGGATGTCTCCAAAAGTTCGTGGCCTGACCGGACCTTGCTGATGAAGGCGAAGTATAATCGGGACAAGACTGTATCCCGGCTGATGAGCATTCAGGATTTGGGCGAGGTGATCCGGCAGGATGCCAATTTATCCCGGCTGAAAAATGCGGGAGGCAACGTCAGGCAGGAGAAGATGCGCTGGCGGGAGTTCGATGTGGATGTGTTCAGCGTGACGGAGGGCGATCGCGGAGTGGTCTTCGTGTCGCTGAACGTGGAGGTGCCGCTGCGGACGCGCGGGATTCAGGTGAGCCTGTCCGCGCTGAAGACGGAGGAGCGGGCGTTGCGTAACGAATTTGCGACGTTGCTTGCGACCATCGAGGGGCCGAGCAACTGGGTGACGTCGCAGGAGCGTTCGTCCAGGGAGGAATCGGGCACGGTACGCACAGTGGTGACGGTCGCGGTGTTGGTGGTGCTGGTCGGCGGGGCGCTGTGGTTCATCGCCAGGCTGCAGGGTTAGCAGGACGGAAGGGAGTTCTCTGCGGGTTCGTTTTATCAATCGAGGAAGATCCAATCGGACAGGGAGTTTTTGAAACTCGTGCCTGAGTGCCACGGGCGTCTGTTCGCGGTCGTGAAATTGTTTGAAGCTGCGGCGCGCATTCACGTCGAAAAAGCCGGGACAAAAGCACTTGCGCCTTGCGATGAAGTCTTCGGGTTCGCTAGGTTGCAGTGCAGATTCTCGTAATAAGTCATGAATTTGAAGACCATTCACTCGCTCAAGAACCGCCGCTCTCAACGCAGCGGTTTCACCCTCATCGAAATCCTGCTCGTCATCGTCATCATCCTGCTGCTGGCGGGGGCGCTGGTCGTGTTCGTGTTGCCTCAGCAAGAGGGCGCGGAGAAGAACACCACCCGACTCAAGCTGAGCCAGGTGGCGAGCGCGTTGGACACCTATCGCCTGAACCTCGGTCATTATCCGAACGAGCAGGAGGGCGGTCTCGATGCGTTGATGAAGAAGCCGACGTTCGACAACGAGCGCATGGGCGAGAAGTGGCAGGGGCCGTATCTCAAGCCCGGAACCTTGCTCGACGATCCGTGGGGTCACATGCTGAAGTATGAGTTGGTGGATCGCGCGGCTGAGGGCGAGAAGAAGGGCGGGCTTCCCTACAAGCTTTCCTCCGTCGGTCCCGATGGCCAGCCGGACACCGACGACGACATCAAGCACGCCGCCGATAGCGACAAGGATGCCGGGTCGGCGGGCGACAAATAGCCCGCTGCATGATAATCTGGATCTTTCCCACTCGGCTCAGGGACAGGTCTGGCTTCACGCTCGTCGAGATCTTGCTGACGACGGTTCTCCTGCTGTTGCTGCTCGGCGCGGTCGTCTTCAACTTCTCCAATCTACAGCGAGGCGCTCAGCTCGATGAGGGCGCGACGCAACTCGAGGCTTTGATTCGCTATGCCCGCGCGCAGGCGGCCAGCACCGGGCGTCAGGTGCGGATCGCGTTTGAGGAAGATGTGGGCGATGGCCTGAGCGTTCCGCTGGGGAATCTTCAGGTGCAGTGGGAGCCCGAACCTCTGAATGCGCCGGGGATTTTCGCCGATCTGCCGGAAGCTGCCGGCTTCGTCCGCAGTATCACGGAGCTGGTTAACGTTGAGTTCGTCCGCGCGTTGGAGCCGGATGTGGAAGAGACGGGAACGATCGCCGGCGCCGGTTCGACGGGAGCGACGAACGAATCAGTGTGGATCACTTTCCCGCCAGTGACTTTTTATCCGGACGGCTCCAGCGACTCGACGGAGATCACGCTGGCATCCCGCAGTGACGAAGATGGGCGGCGGCTGATCGTGAGATTGATGGGAATGACCGGCTCGATCCGGCGCAAGGTTCAGGCTGCGGAAGAACCGATCTCCGGGCCTGAGTCTCAAGAGTCAGCTAGTGAACCGATGGCAAAACCAATTGTCGGGAACGCGAAGTGAAGTTTGAACTGACAACGATGGAAGCACGGCGCGGTGCCGTGCTGCTTGAAGTGCTCCTGGCGCTTTTCCTGTTCGTTGCCGCCGCGGCCATCATTACCGCGAGCATGAATGCTTCGCTCGAAGGACTTGACCGCCTCAAGCTGAACACTCACGCCGGAAACCTCGCCGCCAGCGTGCTCGCGGAATTACAGCTCGGCATTCGCGCGGCTGACGTGAGCGGTGAGCAGGCGTTCGAGAAGCCGTTCGAGGAATGGACGTGCGAGCTTGCGCGTGCGAGTGCCGAAACGGAGTCCGGCGACGCCAGCGGATTGACCCAGATCGAAGTCATCATCCGCCGGAAGAATCCCGACCTCGTCTATCGCCAGGCTCAACTTCTGAAGCTGGAGCCGGCGAAGCAAAGCACTGCGGTGACCGCGTCCTCCGCGCTGAGCCCATGAAGTTTTTCTCGGCACAACACGATGGCGGCAGAGCAGGCTTCACGCTGGTGGAAGTCATTCTGGCCATCGCCATCGCCACCGGAATCCTGGTTGTCGCGCTCAGTTTCTATCAACAGGCTGCCGGGCTTCGCGGGCAAATCCTCGAAGCCTCGGATCGTATCTCCGCCATCCGTCTGCTGATGGATCGGCTCACCACGGAACTTCGCTCGACCCGGGCGCACGATTGGGAAGGGTTCACTGGCGACGCTGCCTCGCTTCGCTTTGTACGAACGGAGGCGCTGTCGCCGGCGGCTTGGACCAGGGCCCAGCCTTGCACGGATCTGAAGCTCATCACTTACGGCGTCACCACGGGACTCGCCGGCACCAACACGATCATTACCGGGATCACGCGCGCGGAACGTTCGGTCATCGAGCCGCGCCAGGGTCGCGCCGCCACGACTCTGGATGCTGCCCCGTCCACGAACACCGTCGTCGAGCCGTTAACTGATGCGATCCGTTTTCTTCACTTTCGGTTTTGGGACGGCAGCGCATGGCTGGACTCTTGGACTGATGTGGTTCCGCCGCTGGCTGTCGAAGTCAGCTTCGGCATCGAGCCGCAACCGGACGACGCGTTGCCGGAGGAATATCCCTTTGAAGTGTTTCGCCGCGTGGTCCTGCTGCCGGGCGGACGCGAGAGTGATCCGCTGGACTTGTTCGCGGGCGTGGTCAGTGAAACAAAGAGTTCCCTCTCGAAGCCATGAAGCTGCGACTGCTCAACGCATCTGTGTGTAGCCGCCGACATGAGGAGGCGGAAGGGTTCGTGATGACGCTGCGTCCGCCTCCTCACGTTGGCGGCTACAGTTCGTCGGCTCGCGGCAATGCGTTCATCCTCGTTGCGGTGCTTGTGCTCATCATGCTCATCTCGATGATTGCCGTGAGCCTCATGTTTCACCTCAAGGCCGAGGACACCGCCACGCACGCGGGCGCGGGTGCCGAGCAGGCGTGGTCCGCTGCGATGAGCGGCGTGCAGGAAGCCATCCGCCTCGTGGCCAAAGCGAAGCTGGGCTCGACCGACTGGGAGGATAATCCGCGCGCGTTGAAGGATCGATTGGTGTTCGATGACGCTTCCGAGCGTTGGTACTTCACCGTCTATTCTGCGGCGTCGAGCGACGATGCGCTGCACGAACTGCGTTACGGCCTGACCGCCGAGGCTGGCAAGCTGAACCTCAACGCCGCGCATTCCACCAACCTCGTCGATCTCCCACGCATGACTGCGCCACTCATCGCTGCGCTCCGCGATTTCATCGACTTCGACGACACGCTGCGTCCTGAAGGTGCGGAGCAGGAATACTACGACACGTTGCCTCGCCCTTATGCCGTGCGGAACGGTCCCTTGGAAACCTTGGACGAAGTTCTTTTGGTTCGAGGCTTTACTCCCTCACTTCTCTACGGTGAAGATCAGAACATGAACTGGTGCCTCGACTTGAACGAGAACGATGGCGACGAGCGGTTCCCGTCCGATAACAACGACGGCAAGCTCGATCGCGGTCTCAGCCCGTTC
>CAMCCU010000501.1 GCA_945872975.1 Pedosphaera parvula Ellin514 | reverse complement strand
GAAGCTAGCGTCCAGCTTGGAAATCATGCTGGGGCGCCGCGCATTTACCTTGATCGAACTGCTGGTGGTCATCGCCATCATAGGCATTCTGGCGGCGTTGCTCCTGCCCACACTGGGGCGGGCCAAGGAATCCGCACGGCGCGCTTCGTGCGCCAGCAATCTGCGCCAGACCAATCTCGCGCTGTCGCTCTATGTCGAGGATCACGAAGGCCTTTACCCGCCGCGCACGCTGGTGAATCTCTGGCCGTCGCAGTTGATCGAGTATTACGAGAATCTCAATGTGCTGCTCTGCCCGACCGAAAGGGCGACGGAAGGAACGGGCGATCCGGCGGATGCGGACAATGCGCCGCGCAGTTATGTGATGAACGTGTTCGGCGACTACTTCGCGGCGACGCTGTCGGCGACGGATTTCAAGAAGTTCAACAAGGGGACTTATCCGGGATCGATGAGGGTGGAGGCCGTGACTGCGCCGACGGAGACGATTTTATTCGGCGAGAAGCAGGCGGGGCGCGCGGAGCATTACGTGGATTTGAACAATGTCACGATGTCGTCCGTGGTGGATGTGACGGCGCAGGGCCGGCACAATAACGCGGCAAATACGCCGAAGAGCGGCGGGGCGAATCACGCTTACGCGGATGGCAGCGTGCGCTACAGCCAGTATGGGCGCTCGCTGTGTCCGATCAATGAGTGGGCGATCACGCCGGCAGGACGGACGAACCTGGCCATCTGCATTTACAAGTGAAGGAACCAGCGGCGGCGCGAGCGAATTGAACACCGGGTCCCCAAAGGATCACGGCTTGGCGAGGCGGAAGAACTGGGCGGCGTGAGAATTGGAGAGGGTGAGGTTGTATTGGCTGTTGGAAATCGTCGGGCGAATGTCATTGGAGGACCATAGACGGCCGGACAAGTCCGAGCTTGTCTCGATGCGGTAACCAGACTGCCAGCCCGGCCAGGAAAGTCTCACGCCGCCCTGTGCTCGCACGACGCTCAAACGCACGGGTGGACTTGGACGAAGGAGTGGCTCGATGAGGCTCCGGTAGTAGGCCTCCGGGTGTCCGCCGAGATACCGGCCCACGATCCGGCCTTCGGGATCCAGAAGTATTTTGGTCGGATAACCGACGGGGCCACCAGCCAGGATGGTTTCCACGGCGGAATTCTTCATGGCGATGGGATAATTGATGGAGCTGTCCCCGACATAGTCGCGGACCACGACCGGATCGTGATCGCCTGACAGGCCCACGAACGTGAAGCCGCGCGGGCGGAGCGCGTTCTGCACGCGGATGAGATCCGGCAATTCCTCGACGCACGCGCCGCAGATGGTCTCCCAAAAATCAACCATCACCACCTGACCGATGAATGTGGAGGACAACAGAGGTTCCCCAAAAAGATTGGTCGCCTGCCACGGCTGCGCGATGGGACCGGCGAGGTTGATGTTCAGGCGAAAGCTGCCGCTCGCATCGATGCTGTCCACGGCGATGAAGAGCGTTTCGCCCGGGTAGGCACGAAAGACGGCACGGCTCCACGTGGCTCCGAATTCACCAAAGTCCGTGTCGTCATTGGCCACGACGCGCGTGAGCTTGCTGACCGAATTGCCAGTGTAAACCGCAAGCGTGGTGTCGAGCTTCAGTCCGTTCGTGGCCAGATTGTTGGTGGTGACGATGCTGTAGGTGGCCGCAAGTGTCGGCGACCACTTCCACCACATTGAACGCGCGGCCGGCACGTCGGCATGCGCTGGCTCGCCCAGCTCGGCGGTGGCGCCGACGTTGGTCGCGCTCACGCTGATGATGCCGGCGATCGAAATGGCATTGGTGAAGTGATCGTTTGCCGGCGGCGCGGCGTTCGCCCGCAATCCCAGGCTGGAGATGAAGACGACCCCATAGAACAAGGCAACGAGTGCCCTGTGCTGCAAGCCAATGAGAGTCATGGCCAATTTATGATGCGCCAAGCCGGGCCCGTAAAACATTTAATCACACAGCTCTGATGGCTCATTACTCGCCCCGCACATCGAGGCTCAAGACTTCCCCGGGCTCACATTCCGCAAACACCTCGAACGGACGGCAGCATACTTCGCAGTCGGTGGTGAATCGCTGGCTGCCCACGCTGGTATCGATCACCAGCTCGGAACTCTGGCCGCAGAACGGGCACTGGATGGATTCGCTGACTTGCATTCTCTGAGGACGATTGAACGCAACCACCTTGCCCGGCGCAATGCCAAAGCTCTTCCGACGCGGAAGCGCCCGCTGCAGAGTTCGGTCGTTGAGAATATTCGGATGGAGTTCCGAACTCTGTCCGGCTAACTCTTGCCTGTGCCTGACAACGCACCAACGCCCGCTCCCGCTCCACCCGCTCCCAAGAACGATTGGCCGCGGATGACGCTTTGGATGATGGTCGTCTTCGTCGTGGCGCTGAACGCCGCGCTCGTCGTCCGTTCCTGCCGATCGCTCCCCGGCGAAACGCTCGACAAGACGGCGAAGGTGATCGAGAAGGCTGGCAAGGCTCTGGCGGACGTCGCCTCGGCGTTTCGCCGCGGAACGATCACGACGGAGTTCACGAGCTACGCCACGACGATCACGAACCAGCAGTTCTTCCAGTTCGCCACCTTGCGGCAGCGCGAGACCTTCACCCGCACCGAAGAGACGACCACGGGCTTCGGCTACATCCCGCTGCCGGAAGTCATCGTCGAAGCCCGCGCACCAGTCGAATACACCTATCACCTCGACTTCAACGGGACGTGGAACTTCGTGTTGAAGGACAACATGGTTCATGTGTTCCCTCCGCCGATCCGTTTCAACAAGCCGTCCATCGACGCCTCAGAGATCACGTACGAAGTGAAGAAGGGCTATCTCAAGACTGACGAAGCAATGGCCAGCCTCAAGAAGTCCCTGACCTCGCTCGCCGTGTTGAAGGGAAAAGAGAACATCCCGCTCGTTCGCGAAAGCTGCCGTCAACAGACCACACTCTTCGTCGAACGCTGGCTGAACAAATCATTTACCGACGCGGGCAGCTTCGTGGTCAAAGTGCATTTCCCAGGCGAGCCAGTCCCGCCCGGCGTCTCCACCAACCAACCCGCCCCGCTCCCGTGATGCATGCCGCTCAATCAGGTGGTTATTGTGTCCAGCCCGCAAGTTGACAAGCGTGCCCTCCGGTCCGGCTCCGCTCCTCATGGCCCCCTTTTGCCGCGCAAGAAATCCGTTGCTGAGAGGCGCGGTTGAACTACTGTCCCCGCAGAACGGCGGTTGCCGCTGAATTCTTATGAAGAGCTTAATCTCATTGCTGACGGTTGGCTGCGCGACGGGGGTCGCGTTGCTCGGATGTGCGAGTGATCCCAATCGAATCGGGGTGACGAATCCCAACCATCCCGGGCCGGCGGCCGGTCGCGCGGTGGGCGCAGGCGCTGGAGTGGTCGCGGGCAACGTGGCGGGCGGAGTCGTGGGCGTCGGCGAAGGATTCGCCGTGGGAGCTTCCGCGCCTTTCAACAACACGCGGCGCGTGGTGCGGACCTGGCGGACCGAGACCACCTCGGATGGACGCGTCATCCAGGTTCCCGTGGATACCGTGGTGGATCAGTATGGCCGCCCGATCAGCAACACGCCGGCAAACCCGCCCGCGTCGAAGTAAACTTCTCCGTGATCCTGGAATTGTGATGCGCCTGCGCTGCTGGAGGAATTGTTTCATCCCATGTCTGCTGCTCGCCGTGGCGGGCGGGCTGACGGGCTGCACGACCTACAACGAGCAGAACCGTTTCGCCGAACCGTGGATGCGCGGGGATTTGGCGACGGCGGAAAAGGAGGCGACGCGCAAGGCGGACAAGGCCGTCGGCAGCAAGGATGAGATCATCTGGCGTCTCGAGCAGGCCACGATCCTGCGGACGGCGGGAAAATACGACGAGAGCAACCAGGCTTTCGATCAGGCGCAGGCGAAGATTGATCGCTACGCGGAGGCGGCGAAGGTCAAGCTCGGGTCTGAGGCGGGCGCGCTGTTTTCCAACCAGGCGAGCGTTCCGTATCGTGGCCGGTCGTACGACGGCATCATGCTGAACACCTATCGCGCGCTGAACTTTCTCGCGAAGCACGAGCCGGACAAGGCCCGCGTGGAAATCATCCGCGCCTACCAGCGCCAGCAGGATGCGGTGGAGGACAACAAGCGCCGGATCGAAACCACGGAGGAAGCGCTCAAG
>CAMCCU010000500.1 GCA_945872975.1 Pedosphaera parvula Ellin514 | reverse complement strand
AGTTGCACCAGTTCATCGGGACGCCGGCCTACATGTCGCCGGAGCAGGCGGAGATGAGCGGACTGGATATTGATACGCGCAGCGACATCTACAGCCTGGGCGTGCTGCTCTACGAACTGCTGGCCGGCAGCACGCCGTTCGATGCGAAGGAACTGATGGCCTCAGGCATCGACGCGATGCGCAAGACGATCCGCGAAAAGGAACCGCAACGTCCGAGCACGCGCCTGGCGACCCTCGGTGCCGATCAGCTCACGACCACGGCCAGGCGCCGCTCCGCCGACACCTCGAAGCTGCTGCACCAGCTCAAGGGCGACCTCGACTGGATCGTGATGAAGTGCCTGGAGAAGGACCGCCAGCGCCGCTACGAGACGGCCAATGGACTGGCCGCCGACCTCAAGCGGCATCTTAACAACGAGCCGGTCGTAGCTCGTCCGCCCAGCGCGGGCTACCGATTCCAGAAGGCGTTCCGAAGAAACAAGCTCGCTTTCACCGCCGCTACGGCGGTGGCGGCAGCCTTGTTGGTCGGAATCTCGGCAAGTGTCTGGCAGGCGGCGCGAGCCACGAAAGCCAGGATTCAAGCGGATGCGTCCCGCCAGGCGGCACAGGCCAGTGAACAGAAGGCAGTCGCAGCGCAGGCCGATGCCCAGACCAAACAACGGGAGGCGGAAGGCGAACGAAGCCGCGCCGACGCACAAGCGC
Source organism: Pedosphaera parvula Ellin514 (assembly GCA_945872975.1). Taxonomy (GTDB): domain Bacteria; phylum Verrucomicrobiota; class Verrucomicrobiia; order Limisphaerales; family JADJPG01; genus JADJPG01. The sequence continues at coordinate 3,479 of CAMCCU010000500.1, read as the reverse complement.
GAGCGGCTGTCGAGAGTCAGGCGCAATCGCGACGCCTGCTCTACGCGTCGGACATGAACAATGCACAGCAATCGCTCAAGCAGAACAATCTCGGCAAAGCGCGACGGTTGCTGGAACGGCACCTGCCGCAGCCCGGCGAGGAAGACCTGCGCGGCTGGGAATGGCGCTATCTCTGGCAACTGACCCGCAGCAGCGCCCTCGTCACGCTCACCAACCGGCTGACGACGCGCGGATTCGACGTCAGCTTTTCGCCGGATGGCACGCGCCTGGCCGTGGGGTGGTGGGACGGACGCGTGGACTTGTGGGATGTCCCGGGCCGGCGATTGCTGCGCGTGCTCACCGAGCCTAAGCAACCCTATCCACATGTTGCCTTTTCTCCCCATCGCAATCTTCTGTCGCAATCTTCTGGCGGCCACCTCCGGGACCAACGGGGTCGCTTTGTATGACCTCAACTCCGGCCGGGATTCCATCCTCTGGCGCGCGCCTGACCAGGGCAGGTGGGGCGTCCGTGACCTGTCGTTCTCGCCGGATGGTTCCAAGCTGGTCATCTATGCCGGATCTGGCGACCCCGAACTCGGCGACGCCGTGTGGGTGGTGGATGTGGCCTCCGCTCAAATTGAGAGCCGCCATCCAACCCTTTACATAGATGATACCGGATTTTTTGGTGCCGCCCGCCTCTCTCCCGACAACCGCCGTCTGTATCTGGCGCGTTCCAACCGCTCGAACTCCCGCGTCAGCATCCAGTGCCTCGATCTGACCAGCGGCAAGGAACTCTGGCAGACCGAACCGCACCGCGACTTGGGACTCTCCGCCATGGCCCTCTCGCCGGACGGACGGCTGCTGGCTTCGGGATCGGGATTCGAAGATCCGACCATCCGCATCTGGGAAGCCGCGACCGGCCGGCTCCTCGTCCGGCTCGACGGACACACCGGTTGGGTGGGCAAGCTGGCGTTTTCCAAGGACGGCCGACGGTTGATCTCCGCTTCAACGGATCAAACCATCCGCTTCTGGGATACAGGCACCTGGACTGAAACCAAGGTGCTGCGCGGGCACAGCGACGAGGTCCATGCCGTCGCCATCTCGGAGGCCGCGCAACTCCTCGCCAGCGCGGGCAAGGACGGGAATCTCATGTTGTGGAAGGAGGATGGGAAAAACGCGATGGATGGCTATCGCCGTCTGCCCGAGAACCTCGGTTACGATCAGGTCCGGCCACTGGATCAAGCGCTCGTGTTGTTGCTGCCTCCTGACCGGTCGCCGGAGATCATGGACCTGAACGGCGACTCCACTCCGGTGCTCCTGCCCGGGATCGGTTCTTCCACCAACGTGCTGGGCAAGTTTGGCACCAACCTGCTGTGCCTCTGGAATGGCACGAACCAGATCCTCGTCAGCGAACTCCGAGGGTCCGCGTTGATCCAACGCGGGGCCGTCACGCTGGATTCCGGCACCCGCCCATCCGGAATCGCTTACAACCCTGCGCGCCAGCTTCTGGCGTGGAGCGAAGGCACCAACTCGGCCTCCGTTTATGTGACGAGCCTCGCGGCGCCCGGCCGCCGGATCGAACTAAAGAGCGATGTCCCCGGACTCGTCCGGTTTCGCTTCAGTGAAGAGGGTTCCTATCTGGCGGCTTGGACCTGGAATCAGGGTTCCCTGCGGGTGTGGAACGTCGAAACCGGGCAGATTGTGGCGTCCACTGAGGGGAACATTAGTGATGCGGTCTTTGCCGCGGGCGGGCAGGTCATGGTCGTGGCGAGGCGGACGGTCGACAGCCATGAAATCCTCTTCTACGATCTGGTCCACGCCGACCGGGCACCACGCCTTGTTCCCGGGAAAGATAATTCCTATAGGCTGGCCGTTTCACCGGATGCCGGACTGGTGGCTTCGTCCAATGATGCGGGGCAGGTCCGGTTGTTCGATCCCACCAAAGGGGAGTTGATCGAAACCATCCACGGCCACCTGAATGCGGCGGCCGGCATCGCCTTCTCCCCCGATGGACGACGGTTGATCTCCGCGAGCGGTGGGCGCGAAACCGTCAAGCTCTGGGATGTCGGCACGCGGCAGGAACTGCTGACCTTGGCCGGCACTGGTGGCTATCTGGAGGCGGCCACCTGGAGTGCCGATGGCGACGTGATCCTCGCCGGCCCGCCGTGGCAGGCCTGGCGTGCGCCGTCCTGGGAGGAAATCTCTGCAATCGAGGCGAAGGAGAAAGCGGAGAGCAAGCAGCCATGAACCCAAACCGTGAAGAAGCCCTGTTTGCCTTGGCGCTGGAGAAACCGGCTGAGAAGCGCGCCGCATTTCTCGACGTGATGTGCGAAGGCGATGCCACCACCGTGAAATAATTTCTGGATCAATCCAACGACTTCATAAGACTCCACCGTCACCCAACGAACACCATGAATACAAAGACCGCCATTGGACTTGTTCTCACCGGATGGCTTGCCTGTCTTCACCTGCTCGCCGCCGTCCCGCCATCCTCCTCAAATGCCCTCTTCGACGCCATCCGCGCCGGCGATCACACCGCCGTGAAGACGCTGTTGAAGAACGGCGCGGACCTTCGCGCCCGTGACGAGTCCGGCGACACTCCGTTGATGGCGGCGGCGTTGAACGCGGATGTTGCCGTGCTGGAACTGCTGCTCAAGGCCGGGGTCGACGTCAACGCCACCAACCAGGCTGGCGCCACCGCGCTCCTCCGCGCCGCGACTTCCGAGGACAAGACCCGACTGCTCGTGGCCAAGGGGGCCGAAGTGAAGGCCCGTTCGCATTCGGGCAACAACGCGCTGATTCTCGCCGCACGCCAGGCCGGCAACAGTCGCACCGTCAAATACCTCCTCGACCAAGGGGTCGATCCCAACGTCATGAATCTTTTTGGCGCGACTGCGTTGATGTCCGCTGCAGCCGCCGCCGACTTGGATTCCGTCCGCCTGCTGCTCGACCGGGGCGCCAACGTGAACTTGAGGCCGGACCCCGGGACGAAAGAATTTTTCTGGGGCGGCTTCCGGACGCCGCTCATGTGGGCCGCGTTCCAAGGGGACGCAGCTTTGCTCAAGTTGCTGCTGGCGCGCGGAGCCAAGGTCAACGACCAGGTCGAGCTCGGGGGTGCGCTGGGGCAGGCGGCCTGGGGCGGACACGTCGGAGTCGCCCGCTTGCTGCTGGATGCCGGTGCGCGGGTCGATCAGCGCGACCTGGTCGCCAATTATACGCCGCTGCATTGGGCCGCCTCGTCGGAAAAATCCTCGCCTGCGGTCGTCGAGCTGTTGCTCGCGCGCGGTGCGGATGCCAATGCCGAGGGCGGCCAGAACGTGGACAACTATCTGGGCGTCGCACAAACGCCGTTGATGCTGGCCCGCCGACGTGGCGACACGCCCGTCGTTCGAGCGTTGCTCAAAGCGGGTGCCAAAGATGTGTCCGCCCCGAAGACGACAGCCAAGACCACGCAGTTGGCTTCCGCTGGTGCGAAGACCGCAGCCGAGGCCGTGCAGCGG
>CAMCCU010000499.1 GCA_945872975.1 Pedosphaera parvula Ellin514 | reverse complement strand
TGGCAGACCTTCGACATCACGCTGGTGAACCGCCATCTCACCGTGATTCACAATGGGACTAAAACCATTGATAACCAGCCCGTGCTCGGGTGTACGGGCGGCGCGCTTTGGTCCGATGAATCCCGCCCCGGTCCCATTTATCTGCAAGGCGATCACGACAGTGTGGACTACCGCAACATGGTCCTGCGTCCGGTCGTGAAGTGAGAGACGAACGCGAATGGTGCGGCATGCGGGCGTTCGCCTGGTGTCCGTCAGTGAGAGTGTTGCCTCTCGACGATGAATGGGCGCAGACGACAAGAGAATCGTGGTGACGAGGAGCGCCATCCGAGACCGCGAAGGCGCTGTTTGACCGAATGGAGTTGATCGGTGTTCTGCCGATCTCGATCTTGAGACGGCCGATTCCAAGAATAGGACGGTCGGTGTCGATCTATGGCTGGGCGATCCGGGTTTGTGAGCGGGCGGAGTCGTTCCATGGGCTGCCGATCTTGATCTATGAAACGCCGGCGTCGGGAGATGTGTTGCCGGAATGCGTCTGTGCGTTGCCGGTGGGGATCTATGAGTTGCCGGAGCCGGTCTGGAGGTTGGCGGTGTTCATCTTTGGCTTGATGGAGGCGATGTCGGCAGGGTCAACTACGGTCCATGAAACTCGGCTTTGTCTCCGCCATCGTCCCGGAGCTTTCCCTCGAAGAAGTGCTGACGTTCGCGCGCGAGGAGGGGTTCTCGTGCATCGAGGCGATGTGCTGGCCGACGGGGAAGGCAGAGCGCAAGTTCGCCGGGGTGACGCATGTGGATGTGATCGGGTTTACTCAGTCGAAGGCGGACGAGGTCAACGCGCTCTGCGCGCGATACGGCGTGAGCTTGACGGCGCTGGGTTATTATCCGAACCCGCTGGACCCGGACCCGGCGGTCTCGCGGCATTGCGTGGAGCATCTCAAGAGGGTGATCGTGGCGGCGGAGAAGCTGGGGTTGAAGAACGTGAACACATTCGTCGGTCGCGACTGGACGAAGAGCGTGGATGAGAACTGGCCGCGCTTCCTGAAAACGTGGCGGCCGATCATCCGGTTCGCGGAGGATCACGGAATCCAGATCGGGATCGAGAATTGCCCGATGTCGTTCACACGGGATGAGTGGCCGGGCGGAAAGAACCTGATGACGACGCCAGTAATCTGGCGGCGGGCGTTCAGCGATATTCCGTCGAAGAGCTTCGGACTGAATTATGATCCGTCGCATTTCGTGTTGCAGCAGATGGATCCTGCGAGTCCGCTGAAGGAGTTTCAATCGAAGATTTTCCACTTCCACGCGAAGGACGTGAAGATGCGGCGGGATCGCATCAACGACGTGGGCGTGTTCGCGCATCCGCTGGAGTGGCATCAGCCGCGCATTCCTGGCTACGGCGAGATGGATTGGGGGAAGTTCCTGAGCGCGCTGATGGAGACCAGTTATCGCGGGCCGGTGTGCATCGAGGTGGAGGATGACACGTTCGGCAAGACGTTGGAGGGACGGAAGCGGGCGGTGCGCGTCGCAGGGAATGTGCTGCGACCGTGGTTGTCGTGAGCAACGCGCAACGCGCGGGCGGGGTCTGATTCAGCGCAGGAACATTTCGGCGGCGGCGTCGGCGAAGCGGAGGCCGGCGGGCGTGAGTCGGAAGTGTTGTTCGTCGAGGTGTCCCTGGCCTTGTCGAACGAGCTGTTCCATCTCGGTTTTCCATTCGAGGCGGAGGTCGTAGCCGGTGGTTTGCTGGAAGGGATCGAAAGCCCAGCCGGCGTTCATCCTCAGCCCGAAGGCGGCGGTTTCACCGGCGCGTTTGAGCGGCGTAAGTTCCTCGGTCCAGTCGATGGCGCGCCGGCCTTTCTCCAGTTGATCGCAATAGACGGAGGTGTTGGACCAGTTCTTCGTGCGAACGCCACGGACGTAGCCGGCCGCGCTGGGACCGAGGCCGTAATAGGAACCGCCGCGCCAGTAGTTGACGTTGTGACGGCAGGCGCGCGCGGGGATCTGCACGACCGACGCGGGTCCAAACGATTCCGTGGAAGGATCCGGCACGAGCGGGCCTTGGGCGAAGTTCGCGATCTCGTATTGGGTGAAGCCGCGACTGGCCGAGCGTTCGACCAGTTCCTCAAACATGTCGCACGCAAGGTCTTCGTCCACGCTGAATTCGCCCGCCTTAAGCTGATGGAAGAGCGGCGTATCGTCCTCGTAGATGACTTCGTAGCTGGAGAGGTGTTCGCTGCCGAGAGCGATGGCTTCGTCCAGTGTCGCGCGCCAGATGTCGAGCGTCTGGCCGGGAATGGCGAACATCAGGTCCACGTTGACGTTGTCGAAGCCGGCTTTGCGCAGGGTATCGAATGACTTGAAGACCATCTCGCGGCTGTGAACGCGGCCGAGGCGGTCGAGGAGGTTTTCATCGAGCGATTGGACGCCCATGGAGACGCGGTTGACGCCGTGGTCGCGCCAGAGCTTCGCCTTGTCCAGGGAGACGGTCGCGGGATTGCTCTCGATGGTCCATTCCGCAGCGCCGAGGAGGTTCAATCGCTCCATGGTGCTGAGGATGGACTTCCACTGATCCAGGCTGAGTAGCGACGGAGTTCCACCGCCAAAGAAGACAGTCTTTGGACGGACGTCATGGGCGACCAGCTCGAGCTCGCGGAGGAGCGACGTGACGTAGCGACTGATCACTTCGCCGTCGGACGCCTCAGAATAGAACGCACAGTACTCGCACTTGCGCGCGCAGAACGGCACATGCAGGTAGAGGCTGGAGACCGGGAGAATCGATTCCGTCAACACGACGTCACCTTACTGAACGCGGTGACCCCGGTCGATAAAAAGCGCTGGCTGTACTTTGCGAACTTGCGACTACCGCAATCCTGCGGTCAGGCGCGAGAACGCTCTACGTTTTGGGCTTTCGGTCCTTTGTCACTGTCGATGAGTTCGTATTTTACGTCGTCACCTTCATGCAGGGTCTTGTATCCCGCTCCAAGAATGCAGGTATGATGAACGAAGACGTCCACACCCTGATCTTGAGTGATAAAACCAAAGCCCCGTCTGTTATCGAACCATTTAACCTTGCCGCTGGCCATAACTCTAATCCTTCCATGATTCAGCGCTGAGGAAGCTCGATGGCCGTTTATTTAATGCGCTCTAAGACCATCTTGCCATTACTCCTAAACATCAATGCCCCATAGTTAAGTGCACACGCTGGATGTGGATCGCACGCTATGGAGAACTACGGACGAGGTCAAGAGCAACTTCCATGTAACATTCGCGAAAAACTTATGATGATCGAAACCACTCTTGCCGGAGGATATCTTCATCTGAGAATTGACGGTACGGCGTGGCCCGACCTCGGTTCCAACCATGCGGACGGTCGCGTGGACAGCAGCTTCCAGTTGAACCAGGGACCGAGTTTCAACTACGGCGATCGCGTGACGTGCCTTGCCTTGCAGGCCGACGGAAAAGTTCTCATCGGAGGCGGCTCCGGACTGGCCCGGCTCAACAGCAATGGCACCCAGGAGGCCGGCTTCAATCCGGCGCTGTTGAACGGCGCGGTCCATGCGCTCGCCGTGCAACGGGACGGCAGAATACTCGTCGGCGGATCATTCACCACGGTGAACGGTGTCGGTCGCAACGGCATCGCCCGGATCAATGCCGATGTCGAGTGTCACTGGGGAACCACCGTTGGAAGCATGGTCAAGATCGTGGAGAAGAAATATTTCGCCGCGCTCGATTACCGAACGGGGCTGGTGGTCGCCGGCAGAGTATTCGTGATGCTCATCTCCGCAATCCTCGTCCTCGGCATGATCTCGGGGACACCGGCGGCAATCCTCGCGCGGCGAGTGGGCTGATCGTGGCCTTGCGCGGTCCTGATGCCGTTCATGTTCCCCGTGTTCCTCTACACACTGCTCAACTCGACGTTCGTGACACTGCGCCAGAGTGGCATCCGCTGGCGCGAGACGTTCTACCCACTGAAGACCTTGCGCGCCGGCAACGTGCGGTAGGCGAGAGCGGCGCGCGTTTGGCAGGAAACGTCCGCTGGACGCCTCACGCCCGGTCACGCTACCGTCGTCGCACTGAGACATGCCGCCTTTGCGAATACTGAACGAGTCGGGGAACCTTCGGGGGCAAGAGGTGGTGCGACGGCAGGAGATCAGCGCGCTGAGTTACAGAATGCCCAATGTGCAATGACGCAATGACCAGG
>CAMCCU010000498.1 GCA_945872975.1 Pedosphaera parvula Ellin514 | reverse complement strand
GTGAAGGACATTCACGAATGGCTGGCGCAGATCGGCATCAAGACTCCGGACGTCGCGGGCCCCGAGCAGGTGGTGACCTACCATGAGAGCTGCCACTTGTGTCACGGGCAGAAGATCGTGAACCAGCCGCGTCAGATGCTGAAGGCGATTCCCGGCGTGAAGCTGGTGGAGTTGTTCGAGGCGAACTGGTGCTGCGGCAGCGCGGGCATCTACAACCTGACGCAGCCGGAGATGGCGGGTGAATTACTGGAGCGCAAGATGAAGCACATTCGCACGACCAAGTGCGGGGTGGTGGCGACGGGGAATCCGGGCTGTCTGCTCCAGATCGTGAACGGAGCGAAGAAGGAAGGGCTGCCGTTGCGCGTGGCGCATCCGGTCACGCTGCTGGCGGAAGCGTACCGCGAAGGCGGAAGTTCAAAGGTCCAAGGTCAAAGTTCCAAGTAGGACGGGGACGGTCGCTAAGCCTGCTGCGCGTGCAGCAGAAATCCGATTCCGATCAGAAGGAAAACGAACAGCAGCCCTGCCAGGCAGGTGGCTTCTGAAGTCAGGTAAGCCTGGCCATTGCGTCGCGAGTAAATTCCGGTCCATTTCAATTTGCGGCGAGGGACTTCCTGCGTGAGGCGGTCACACTTGATCCGACCCAGGGAAAAGATCGGGACGACGAGTCGGCCAAGGTAGTAGCAGCCCACCTCAAAGACCAACTGGAGGGCAACTTCGAAGACTCCCTGTATTATGCTGGAAGGCATGTGAGCCCCGTTGTCACCTTCCCGAGCTTGGCGTTACGCCTTCGCTTAAACGTGCTTGCGGACGAGCGCGACCATCACGCCCTGGGTCAGCAGTTCGTGGCTGGGATGGAGATTGAGATAGAGCGGATTCTCGGCGCGGAGGTAGGGTCGGCCATTTTCGAACTCCAGCGTCTTCAACGTGCTTTCCCGGTCGATAAGCGCGGCGACCACATCGCCCTGCTTCGGCGTGCGTGCGCGGTCGATGATGGCGATGTCGCCATCGACGATGTGCCGGCCGATCATGGAGTCGCCCCGAACTTCCAGGGCGATGATTTTTGAGCCGGACCGCAGGCCGAGGCTTTCGAGATCGACCGAAACCGTGCGCTCCGCTTCCTGCGTGCGCTCATCGGCGAACCCGGCGGGAATCGAGCCGTAGAGCGGGATGCTCACCAAGGCGCGTTGAACGACCTGCTGCATCATTTGAACGACCGAGTGCGAACGGGCCTGGCGGGGGTGATGGACAAGGAAGCCTTTGCGACGGAGCGCACGGACGTGGTCGGCGGCGGCCGTCATGCTCTTGTAGCCGAACTGACGGGCGATTTCTCGCATCGTCGGAACGACGCCTTGCTGGACCTGGCTGGCCTGGATGTAGTCCAAGACCTGCTGCTGGCGTTTCGTTAGTGCTTCCATAAAGTTCCGAAATTGTTGATTAGACACAGTATGAAACCGGTGAATCGTGTCAACGTTCCCAATGCCGCGCGCGGTTAAATACTGTTAATCCTGCCCCCGCGCTACGTAGCTTTGCGTAGATTCAGCTTTTAATCCGTCGTGCATTCCGCGAGCAGACGTTGATAGGTCGTTCGTGCGTGCTCGTAGTCAGCCTTCGCCTGTTCCATCTCGTCAGCCTTGATGAACCTCTGTTTCTGCGACCAGCATTGTTCGACGCCTTTGAGGCACCACTCCACGCTTTTGCGCGAGGCGCGGATGGGTTTGCCGCCGACCGTTACGAAGATCGGGTTCGTGTGCGAGCTGGGGAGAATCCGCATCGCGACCCAACTGCTTTGCTGGATGTCCACCTCGAACTCGACGTCCTGCGCCTTGCCGTCCGCGACGATGTTTTTCCGGCCGACGGCGATGCCGTTCACGAGGACCTCGACGGGCACTTCGCGCTTGGTGCCGAGGCGGGCGCGCTCGATGTCCCAGTACGGTTTCTGGTCGACGCGGAGCGTCTGCATTTTGATGTCAGCCTGTTCGTTGAGGCGGGCGGCGACCCTGGCTTTGACTTTCACTTTGCGCGGCTTGGAGAGCTTCACTTCGCTGCCTTTCTCACCGACTTCGCGACCGTGGACCTCGAATTCCATGAGATGACTCTTGCCGTCGCCGACGTAGTTGCGGCCGAGTCGAATGCCTTCGCACCAGGCGTCATACTCGAGCTTGCCATCGAGCTTCACGTAGCTGCGACCGAGGCCGACCTTCTCGCCGTAGATGCAGGGGAAGTCGGTCTCGCCGCTGATGCGCGTGCGGAATCCGGCGTTGAGCGTGTGATACCAGATGTTCAGCTCCCAGGTGTACGGCGTGTCGACGGTGGACATGAAATCGACGGCCGGCACGAGCTTGCCATCCGGGCCGGGCACTTGGTGAGTGACGTCCATGATGTATTCATTCGCGCCGATGCCGTCGAACTTCGGCAGGCTGTAGTTCGGAAGCTCCAGTCCATCCACCTGCAATCCCCAGCCGGAGTGCGCCGGGCCGACGACGGCGCCTTGCTTCTTGGCCCAGCGCAGGGTGTTCAAGCCGAGCTTCGGCCAATGATCCTTCGACGTGCCGCCGGGATACATCTGGTTCTTGAGCCGCAGCAGGACGAGGTGGCCGGACTCGTGCGAGCCGAAGCCGGACACTTCGATGTCGTAGCGGAGCAGGTAGGGATATTGGGAAACTTTGTCGTCCGTCCCGCAGAAGAATTGTTTCTGGTAATCGAAGCACGGACCCCAGGTCAGGTTCGCGCCGATCTTCAAATCCTCGCCGACGCAATGGCGGAACATGTCCATCGCGTGGACGCCCTCCGTCGGATTCACGTAGTGCGCGCAACCAGCGGCGTGGATGTGATGATCGCCCGACCACCAGCCGAGCTTCGACGGATCGATCCAGCGTTCCACCTGGAAGTTGGCTTCTGCGAGCTGCGGTGTGACCGACATGGTGGTCACCTTCGTGAGCGATTCCGGGCCGCGCGAGAATTCGACGGTGTAGTTTCCTTCCGGCAGGCGAACCGTTTCTCCGTCCGCGCGATAAACCTGCGGGTGAAAGGAAAAGTCGGGCGCGAGCCGCTTGGCTTGCGCGGGATACACGCGGCCCTTCGCGTCGCGAATGACGAACGACGCCATGGTGGGCTGGCCGTTCTCGTCCTTCACGCGGAAGACGACGGGACGCGCGGGCAGGCAGCGGAAGAGAACATCGACCTCGCTGCGGAAGCCGAGGTCCTGGGTGCCCTGACCAACATTGAACGAGAGCCTGGCTTCGCGCTGGCCGACGTCTCGGCTGTAGAGGGAGATGACGCGGTACTCGACCTTCAATCCGCCCAACGTCTCGCGCATCGGCTGGCGATCATACATTTCGCCGTCGAGCCAGCGATTGGCGACATCGCCCTGCGGTGAGCCGTGGAGGCGCTTGAAATTCTGGCTCTCGACCACGAGCCGGGCGGTGGTGCCGGAATCGTTCTCCACCTTCACGAGGAGCACGCGCCAGCCTTGTTCCATCAGGTCGGCGGGAGCGGTGCCTTGCTGGACCTTGACCCGCATCTCAGGATTGATGTTCACGCCGAAGAGGCAGCGGACATCGAGCGCCTGCTGAAGGCGAAAGGCGTCTTGTTGCTCTAGGGCGGCGTTGATGTCCTTGCGCTCGAGCGCGGTGAACGGAGTGCCGAGGTAGTCGAGGGTTTCGATCACGCGCCGGACCTGCGCGGCGAACGGCTGCCATTCGACATCTTTCACGACCGGCAACGAGGCGGACAGCGCCGTCAGGGAAGTGAGCAGAACGAGGGCGGCGACGAGTGTGGCGCGAGAAAAGGCGCCGGGCTGAGAGTTAGTGCGATGGCGTATCATGACGAATCCGTTCGTGGTCTGGTTTTGCCAGAGCCTAGCAAACCGAGAAACGGTGCCCAGCGGGAAATTCTGGAACTTGCCGGCCGCAGCGGAGTGCTGCGGGCCTTACGATAGGCGGCGGAATTCGACGCGCATCCCGGCTTCGTCGCAGTGGAGGATGGCGACGCTGCGTTCGAGGCGGAAGCGCGGCTTGCCGGAGTAACCGGGGTTCAGGTAGAGCGTGCGACCAATGGTCTCGTTGTATTGCTGGTGGGAATGGCCGAAGACGACGACATCCGGTGCGTGGCGGTCGATGGCTTCGCGGATGACGGTGTGCGGCGCGCGCGGGACGAGGATGTGGTGAACGAGGAATTTCTTCCCGGCGAGCGTGATGACCTC
>CAMCCU010000497.1 GCA_945872975.1 Pedosphaera parvula Ellin514 | reverse complement strand
GCCTTGGCACCTTCTAGCGGCACGCCCTTCGTTCCATTCCCCGCGACCGTGCGGGCGATCCCTGTCTTCGGATTCACGGCGCGGATCCGGTGGTTGTCGAGGTCGGCGAGATACAGCGTCTTGTCCAAGCCCAACGACACGCAGTAAATGCCGCCGAATGTCGCGTCAATGGCCGGCCCACCGTCGCCTGCGAATCCCTTCTCACCCGTGCCGATGACTCCGCCGACATTTCCAGTTTCGAGATTCAAGACACGCACCCGGTTGTTCCACGTATCGGCGAGGAGGAGCTGGTTCACGCTGATGGCGAGATTGTGGATGCCGTTGAACTGCGCGCTGAGTCCCGGCCCGTTCCGCGCGCCCTTCTCGCCCGTGCCAGCGACGACCGTGAGCATGCCGGTCTTGTCCAGCTTCCTTACGCGCTGACCGGTCATCTCGACCAGATAGAGGTTGCCAGCCGCATCGAAATCCACGCCGAACGGCGCGCTCAGCCTGGCTTCGGTGGCCTTGATCGGAGCGGTGGTGTTCGTGCTGGTGCCGCCACCAGCGACGAGGATAACACGAGCCGCTGCTGCGCTCGGATTGAGCTGCATGCCGAGAACAAGGAACGCGAGACTTGGAAGGGCGGCTTTGATTCGACGGTAATAGATGAAGCAGTTCATGCAGTTTCTTTAGACTCCTCTTGGCGATTGAACAGGACTAAATTCCGGCCTGTAGATGACAGAACAATCTTCACAAGCTCGTGCGCAACCAGCGGATGGCAACGGAGTTTAATCCCGCCTGTGAACCAAACCGAAGCCCCAAGCGAGCCCGTTCATTCATCCCGATGCCCATCCAACTGGCGTCGAGTTGGCGCGCTCCTGCTGTTCCTCGTTTGCGCGGGCGGTCTCTGGTTTTTCCTGCCGAGATCCACGCTGCCGTCAGTTGTCACCGTGTTGCCTTCGAATTACTCCATCCCTTCGCCGCCGCTGCCCTTGCCAGACCGCTGGATTCCCATGAAGGCGGGCTGGCTCTGGAAACTGCGTTACGCGCTGCTCGGCAAACCGGCGGTCTTTGATATCGAGACCAAGCTCATACGCTTCCGCGGTCCGGGCACTCCACCTCTGCGACAGTTGCTCGATGGCCGTGCGCCGCTCGTGTCCACCAACGGAGTCCGCGCTTGGATTCTTCCCGAGAGGGAAGTGAAGGCTCTCGGCCTGCGCCTTGAGCTGGAGCAAGAATGCGAATCTCAAAATGGACGGATGACTCTCGGGCAAGGTGTGCTGGCCACACTGTCCGGCATGACTGCGGTGCTGGTTCAAGGAAGTCAGGTTGAGGCGGGGAACACCTACACCTACGCCGTGCGCAAGCGCGGTGATTCCATTGAACTCTCCAGCCGATTCACTTCCTCAGAAGTGGTGACGAATGCCTTGACCCGCTCACCGGATCCCAAGGAAGACATCAGCCTCCACACCAATCTGACGCTGGTGGCAAACATGCAAATCCCACGGGGCCATGGCGTGTTCCTTTACGACACGAACCGTTCCGACGCGCACAGCAGCGGCGTTGCAATCTTGATCCGTGCGAAGGTCCAGTAAGCCAAATGCGGGCGGCTCGTTGCTTTTCCTTTCCTAAAGAACTTCTCTCCGTCAGCCGTTCCGGCGTAGCCTTTTCCCGCAACGCGCGCGAACAAAATGGCCAACAGCGATTCAACACGTTTCCTCTCCGGCGTCATCGAAGGGTTCTATGGACAGCCGTGGAATCCGTCCGAACGCATCGAGCTCTTCGACCGCATGGCGACGTGGGGACTGAACACTTATCTCTACGCGCCGAAGGACGACATGAAGCATCGGGCCATCTGGCGCGAGGCGTATTCCGCCGACGAGCTGGCGCACCTGGAGGTTTTGATTCAAGGCTGCCAGACGCGAGGGATTCATTTCATCTACGCACTGAGTCCGGGGCTGGACATCCGCTACAGCGACGCGAGCGAACTGGAGCGTCTGCAAGCGCGCTTCGAGCAGATGCTCGCCGCCGGCTGTGACGACTTCGCGCTGCTCTTCGACGACATCCCCGACCGGATGAACGCAGCGGATCGGGACGCGTTCGGCTCCTTCGCCTCGGCTCAATGTCACATTGCGAACGCTCTGTTCCGGTGGACCCGCGAACGTTCTCCGCGTGCGCGCTTTCTTTTTTGTCCCACGCCTTACTGCGGGCGAATGGCGGAGCGTAGGCTGGGCGGTGAAAACTATCTGGAGACGATTGGCCGCGAACTGCTGTCCGAGATCGATGTCTTCTGGACCGGGCCGGAAATCATTTCGCGCGACATCACCGTTCCTCACGTTCAAGAACTGCAACGGCTCCTCCGCCGCAAGCCGCTTCTCTGGGACAATCTCCACGCGAACGACTACGATGGCCGACGCTTCTATTGTGGGCCGTATGCCGGGCGTCCGCCGGAACTGCGCGACGCCGTGAGCGGCATCCTCATCAATCCGAACTGCGAGTTCTCGCTGAACTTTGTTCCGTTCCGAACCTTCGCAGAGTTCATCCGCTGCGACGGAACCTGGAACGCCCGCGCCGCCTATCTGTCCGCGATGGAGGAATGGTTGCCGCACTTTGAAACCATCGGCCAGCCGGTGACGCTCGCGGATCTCGTGCTCCTCGGTGACTGCTACTATTTGCCCTACGAAGAAGGTCGCGAAGCCGAAGCGTTCTTTGAGCGGGCGCGTCATCTCCTCGCCACGGATCCAAAGCAGTGGAGTGACGATGCCGCGGCGTTCCGTCTGCAATCATCACGATTGCGCGAGCTCTGCGTGCGCATGACAGAACTCAAAAACCGTCCTCTGTTCTACGCGCTCAGCCGCCGGATCTGGGAGCTGCGCGAAGAGCTCGATTTGCTGGAGCGTTACGTGACTACGAAAGGTGACGGCAAGCTGCCGGACGCGCCGTGCCGTTCCGACTTTCATCTGCCCGCCACGTATCGCGGCGGAATGGTTCCGCGATTGCAGCGCCTGCTGCTCCAGCATCCCGACGGAACCTTCACCCTGGAAAAAGCAGTTGAACCACGGATGGACACGGATGGACACCGATGAAGAGGGATTTGCGACGAAAGCCAGTTTTACCAGGAAGATGAGCAATGGCAGACTGTTTTATCTGTGTGCATCCGTGTCTATCCGTGGTTAATAAATTCATGCTCCAGTTCAACTGCCGGATTTAGGATCACACCAACGCGCCTGCCAAAGCCGGTTTCGAATTCCACGTTATGAATGACTTCACGATTCGTCTCGCCCGAGCTGGCGATCAGCCGGGCGCTTATCACGTGTGCATGAAGACCGGGAATTTCGGGAAGGACGGCGAACCGTTCTATCGCGAAGACCCCGACGCGCTCGGCCGAATCTTCGTCGGCCCGTATCTTGTCTATGAGCCGGAGCTGAGCTTGATCCTGGAAGATGAGCAAGGCGTCTGCGGCTATGCCTTGGGCGCGTTTGATTCGCGACAGTTCTTCGCCCGCTACGAGCAGGAATGGCGTCCGAAACTCTGCGCGCAATTTCCCGCGCCGACGGGCGACCCGGCCTCCTGGACACGCGTGCAGACTGTCCACCATTGGTATCACCACCCGGATTATTTCATGCCGGAACCTTACGACGCTTATCCGTCGCATCTGCACATCGATCTGCTGGAGCGCGCTCAAGGTCGCGGCTTCGGGCGACGCATGTTGGAGCAGGTCATGGACAGGCTGCGCGAACGCGGTTCGCCTGGGGCGCATCTGGGCGTGAGCATGTTGAACACGACGGCGTTTGGCTTCTATCAACGCCTCGGATTCCGCGAATTGATCCGGGTGGGCGAGGGGAGCGACGGCTGCATCTACATGGGCAAGAGTCTTCGCGGAGGCGAAAATGGTCATCGTGTTGAATGAAGAGAGCTGCGTTTCCGCAGTGGACGGTCCACGCGCCGTCCCCGGCTCCTTGCATGCAAAAAACGAAGCATCCCACCAGCCTCTCCTCAACGGGCAGATTGCCCTCGCCTACCAGGAACACGCCACGCACGATCCCATGCAGGGTGAAGCTCACTGGCCCACGGGACCAGGGCTCCGTCCGCTGCGGTGGGCTGATAGCATTTAGTTTGAGCCAGCTCGGGTTTATGCCGAGATAGAGAAGGGGCTGGATGATTGCCGGACCCTCGGGGTAGCCTGAAAGCCAGTTGTTGAAAATGGACTGTTCTGACTGAATGAGCT
>CAMCCU010000496.1 GCA_945872975.1 Pedosphaera parvula Ellin514 | reverse complement strand
TCGCTGGACGTGAACAGCGTCCGGAAAACGTAGAAGAAACCGTTCGTCCCATAGCCTGGATGAAACGCCAACCCCAGAAGTCCAGCTTCGATATAGTCCGCGTACACATTCGTCTTCAGGTTCAGAAAGACTGTCCGCGTTGGGTCGCTCAGGTTGGTCAGAACGATGATCTGCCCAGTCCGTTCGACAACGAACAACCTGTTCGTCTCCCCAGGAGGCGACGCGACGGAAACCGGATCATCGAAGACCAGCTTACCGAAAGCGTTGGTTAACGAGTAGCCCTCCATGGGTGTCTGAATAGGGACGAAGAAGTTTCCCGCCACTCTTGCACTCGGCATGCTGGCACTTTGTCCAGCCTCCGCGCCCAGACACATTGAGCAAATCAAAATGCAGAGAGCTGGCGGAAACACCCAATGGAATCGACGCGACAAAAACAACAGTGGCATACCAATCAATGATTCTTTACCCAAAACGACACCCAAACTCAATCCAAGAACCAGAATCGGCAATATTCCCGATAGACTAATGCGTTCCTTGAAAGAAAGATCTCAACTCCCGCCCAAGACCGGCTCCAACGAGCAGTAGTGGCGGGAGCCAGGTCAGGAGAGGTTCAAAAACAGAAGGCCCGTCTACGACCGCTTCCCCAGCGTCGCTCCACGCGCCCAGGCGTCCGCTGCCAGAATCTGTTCCAAGGAAGGATGAGGCACTACTTCGTGGCACTTCATCGTCTCGGCGACCACCGCAGGAATCTGGTCGAACGTGATGTGCCGGTTGCAGAACGCTTCGACGGCCACCTCGTTCGCGGCATTGAAGACGGCAGGCAATGTCCCGCCAATCTCTCCTGCTCTGCGCGCCAGGCCCAGGGCGGGAAACCGATCCGTATCCGGCTCCTCAAAGGTCAGGGTGCCGATCTTCGCGAAGTTCGTCTGCACCCGGTCGCTGCTCACCCGGGCCGGATAGGTCAGCGCGTATTGAATCGGCAGACACATGTCCGGCGCCGACATCTGGGCGATGATGGAGCCATCGACGAATTCCACCATCGAATGCACGATGCTCTGCGGATGCACCACCACGCCGACGCGGTCCATCTGGATGTTGAAGAGCCAGCGCGCCTCGATCATCTCCAGGCCCTTGTTGAAGAGCGTCGCCGAATCAATCGTGATCTTCCGGCCCATCACCCATGACGGATGTTTGAGCGCGCGTTCGACGGTGATCTCAGAAAACTTTTCCTTCGGCCAGGCGACGCGATCCCGAAACGGTCCACCGCTCGCCGTCAGCCAAAGCTTGCGGACGGACGCGCCCGGCTTGCCATCGAGGCACTGGAAAATCGCCGAGTGCTCGCTGTCCACGGCCAGCACCTTCACGCCGTGCTTCTCCGCCTCGCGCATCACGATCTCGCCTGCCATCACGAGAATCTCCTTCGACGCCACCGCGATGTCTTTCCCGGCGCGGATGGCGGCGAGTGCAGGTTGCAGCCCGGCGGTCCCGACGATCGCGATGAGCACGATGTCCGCAGCCGGAAGGGTCGCCAGCTTGATCAAGCCTTCGTCGCCCGAATAAACATCCGCCGCCGTTCCTAGAGCGTTTCGCAGCTCCGCCGCCTTCGCTGGATCGGAAATGGAAATCGAAGCGGGCCGATGCTTGCGCGTTTGTTCGAGCAGCAACTCGACGTTGTTGCCGGCGGCGAGGCCGATCAAACGAATCTGGTCCGGCAAATCCTCAGCGACCTTGATGGTGCTGGTGCCGATGCTGCCGGTGCTGCCGAGGAGGACGACGTTTCTCATGGACGATTGGTTCACGGACGCGTCAACACATGACGGAGGTAGAGATACATGATGGGCGCATTGAACAACAGACTGTCGAGCAAGTCGAGGATGCCGCCAATTCCAGGAAAGAAGCTGCCGGAATCCTTCACTCCCGCCTCGCGCTTGAAGATCGATTCGATCAAGTCCCCCACGACCGCCGAGGTGCTGAGGATGATCCCGAGAATGACCGCGTGATACCAAGTCATCCCCGGCAGATGCGGCCCCGCCAGATGCGCGAACAGGAGGCTCGCTCCCGTGGAGACAACGATCGCTCCGCCGAAACCTTCCCACGTTTTGCCGGGGCTGACGCGTGGAATCATCTTGTGCTTCCCGATGAGCGACCCGACCGCGTACGCGCCAGTGTCACTGAACTTCGTCACGAGGATGAAGTAGAGGACGTAGAACTTCCCGTCATCGCCCAGCCCGGAGAAGAGATAAATCTTCTGCACGAAGTTGAGCAGCCACGGCACATACATCAGCCCGAAGAGCGTCGTGGAAATGGCAAGGATGCCCTTGGTGTTGCTCTTGGAGAGGAATTGCAGAAAGCAAAGTCCGAGCACAAACAAGATGAGGAAGATCACCTCGAAGTCATTCACCCGCGATGGCGTGCCGTGCAATCCCGGGAGCCATCCTTCCAGATGCAGGAACGTTCCCACGATCAACATCGCCCCCGCGAAGACGCCCCAGCCTTTGAAGCAAACCATGCCCTCTTTCTCAACGAGACCGTAGAACTCGATCAGGCCCACCACGCCTAGCAACGCCAGCACCCCGACGAACACGACATCCGAGATGAGACGATGACCGGAGAACAACGCGCCCAGCACGATGCCCCACAGGACCAGGGTGCTGGAAAGGCGGCGCACGAAAACCTTCGCCTTCGAGGGCGGCGCGACGGTTCCGGATGCGGATGCGGGTTCAGGCATGGGCCAAGACGTTAGCCATCGTCCCCTTTGTGTCTAGCCAGTTTTCGAGAGCCACCGCTACGGCTTCAATTCACCAAGCAGCCCGGCCAGCGTCGGCTCGATGGACTCAGCCAGCACTTCGTAGCCCTTCGCCGTCGGATGCAGGAAGTCGGACATCAGCTCCTTGGAAATCGATCCGTCCGCGCTGATGAACTTCCCGCCGACATCCAGATACATGATGCCACCTTGACCGTCGTACTTCGAGATGAGCTGGTTGATCTCCGTAATCTTCGCGCGCGACGCATCGGGCTTTGGTGAACGCGGCAGAATGCCGAGCAATAGAATCTTCGCTTGCGGCTGCTTCTTGTGAATCAGGTCACAGATGGCGCGGATCGCCCCCGCGATGTCCGGTGCGGAATTCTTCCCCGTGTTATTGGTCCCGATCAGCAGCACCACCACCTTCGCCGCCGCTCCGTCCAACTCGCCATGCTCGATGCGCCAGATCGCGTTCTCCGTGAAGTCATAGCCGAAGCCTAGGTTCGCCGCGTTGCGCTTGGAGTAATACTTCTCCCACACGTCCCTGCCTGGCTGTGGACGATCATGCGGCTCGCCGCCGAACATCTGCGTGATGGAATCCCCGATGAACACGAGCGACGCCTTTCGTTCGCGCACCAGCGCCGAGACCGCCGCGTGACGCTTCGCCCAATCGTAGATCGGCCAGTCGCGATCCTGCGTCACCGAGACAAACGACGCCGCCGGCCTGGGCGCACCCGGCAGCGCGGTGAACTCCACCGACGCCAGCTCTCCTTTGTCCTTCCGGTCTGCCGTGAACACCCGCGCTTTCACCACCCCGCCTTGTGGTAACCCAATCGGTGCGAGATACGGCCCTGACTTCGCGCCCGGCTCGGACCCGTCGATCGAATAGCGAATCACGCCGTCCAAGGTTGTGCAGATAATCGTCACTTCGCCACGCGCATCACGACGGATCTCCGGTTTCGAGAGCGCCGTCGCCAACGCCTGCGCCTCGACGTCGAAGGCCGAGCCGACGAATCCAATCGCCACTACGAACCAAATTCTTGTCCAAGCATTCATCTGGTTAGCATGCGCACTGGAGTCACTGGTTTCAACGACAGCCTAAGGTTTGCCGAGCACCTCTCGAATCGCCGCCAGCAAACGCGGCTCTGCGCCCGGCGCGAGCCACCACCAATCACCAAGATTCGGATCCTTCTCCTCGATATGCTTCTCGGTCGGGATGTAGCCCGTCGCGCCTTCGCCATAGCCAGCGACCAGCACAAAGGAATCCGGCCGCTCACGCTGCGCCGCGAGTTGATACTCCACGTATGCTTCGCCCGGTAGCACGAGCAATTGCGCAGCGCCGAGATCAAGCGCTGGAATGGCGATACGACGCCCGGCATCCGCGCGCTTGCGCCAGCTCAAGGCGAGCGCGGCGAGACATTGCTGGAACGGCTTCGTTTCCGTCGCCAGCTTCTTCTCCAAGTCCGCCACCGTGAAGCC
>CAMCCU010000495.1 GCA_945872975.1 Pedosphaera parvula Ellin514 | reverse complement strand
CAACAAGTTTGATCCGACGAGCCCGTTCGGCGGCTACAAGGAAAGTGGCTTCGGACGCGAGGGCGGCTTGCAGGGGTTGTCCGCGTATTGCCGGTTGGAGTGACCCGGACCATCCGGCGCGCGCTCACATCTTGCCGCGTTGGCGTCTCGCTTCGAAGAGGAACACGGCGGCGGCGTTCGCGACGTTGAGGGAATCCACGTCGTTGGCCATCGGAATGGCGACCGCCTCATCGCACGCCGCCAGCACGTCCGGAGAAATTCCGTGGGCCTCGCTGCCGAGCACGATGCAGCAGTCGCGGCTGAGGTCGCATTGAGAAAGGGTCTTCGCCTGCGAATGTCCGTGCGCCGCGATGCAACGGATGCCGCGGCTTCGCAACTCACGAAGCGTTTGCACGAGGGACGGCGGCTCGAAGATCGGCAGCTTGAAGATCGTGCCCATCGAGTTGCGCACCGAGCGCCGCATGTAAGGCGACGTGCTGGTCTCGCCGGCGATGAGCATCTGGACGCCGAACGCGACGCTGTTGCGCACGATGACGCCGATGTTCTCTGCATCCGCGAGGCCATCGAGCGCGAGCAGCAGGCGCGGCTTCGGCGAGGCTGCGAGGATCTCATCGAGCGTGAGCGGCGGAGGAAACTGCGCGACGGCCATCAACCCTTGATACAGCCGGAAGCCGACGAGCTGCTCCATCTGCTCGCGGGGAATGGTGAAGACCGGGATGTCTTCGGGGCGTGACTTGAGCAGGGGTGTCAGCTCATCCACCCACTTCTCAATCATCAGCAGCGAGACGACGTTGAGATTCGTTTCGAGCAGACGCCGCACGACCTTGTCGCCCTCAGCCACGAAGATGCGTTGCTGGACGTGTTCAACCGGCCGGCGCATCGTGCGGTAGGGCGCCAGCTCGGGGAGTTCGAGTGAATCAACGTGTCGGATATGGAACATCGCGAAGCCGCAGTGTCGTTTGCGTCGCGGGCGCTTGGCAATTGCGAATGCGCGGCGCGTGCATTGACGTCGCCCCACAAAAGCCGAAGCGTGGCGCACAACGGATGTCGCGCGCCACGCTTGGCGAAGTGGTGTGGTCTCGGGTCGCTGCTCTATGCGGCGCCGCGAGCGTTCGAGATGATCAGAGCGTCCAGCCCTGGCGGTATTCGCGCTTCACGTATTGCGCGGCTTCCTTGGTGTTCTTGGCGCGCATCTTCGGGCCGTCCCATTCCAGCTTGGTGCCGGTGCGCAACGCCACGCAGCCGAGCAGGATGATCTCGGTGAGATAGGCCGCGATGTCGAAGTTCGAGTAAGCCGAGCGGCCACCCTTGATGGCTTCGATCCACTCGACGTAATGGCCGGGGCTGCGCGGGATGGATTCGGGAATCGACTTGAGCGCCTCATGCTTGTTGCTCTGCACGAGTTCCTTCTCGTCGTTCAAACGCATGAAGAACTGCGAGCCGTAGTCGTCCGGGGAGAAAATGCGGCCCTTGTCGCCGATGATGAGGCAGCCGCTGCCGGGGAGTTCACCCTGCATGCCGACGATATCCTGCACGAGGTCGGCATGTGGGCGGTGCGTTTCCTTGGCCTTGGGTTTGCCGTCGTACCACCAGAAGGAAAGCGGCGGGAGACCGTCGCGCTTGGGAAACTGGAAACGAATCTTGCTGCTCAACGGCCATGACTCCTTGTTCATGCCGGTGGATTCGGCTTCGACTTCGGTCGGGTAACCGAGCTTGAGCGCGCGGAAGGGCATGTTGACGGTGTGGCAGGCCATGTCGCCCAGCGCGCCGGTGCCGAAGTCCTGCACGCCGCGCCATGCGAACGTGTGATAAGCGCCTTTCTTGAATGGGCGGAACGGAGCGGGTCCCAGCCACAGATCCCAGTCGAGGTTTTCCGGCACCGGATCGGAGCCTTCGGGCCGCGCCTGGCCTTGGGGCCAGATGGGGCGGTTGCTCCAGACGTGAAGCTGCTGCGGCTTGCCGATGATGCCCGCTTGAATCACTTCGACGGCGCGGCGCAATCCGCTGCCGGCGCTGCCCTGGTTGCCCATCTGCGTGGCGACCTTCATCTTCTTCGCCACGTCGCGCATGGTGCGCGCTTCATAGACGGAGTGCGTGAGCGGCTTCTGGCAGAAGCAATGTTTGCCCGCCTTCATCGCCATGATGCTGGCGGGCGCGTGCAGATGATCCGGTGTGGCGACGATGACGGCATCGATGCTCTTGTCCATTTCGGTCAGCATCTTGCGGAAGTCCTGATAACGCTTGGCGTCCGGGTACTTTGCGCCGCGCGCATCCAGCGTGCCCTTGTCCACATCGCAGAGGCCAACGATGACGCCGCCGGCCTTGGCGGTTTCATCGGTATCGCTGGAGCCCTTGCCGCCGGCACCGACGACGCCGACCTGGATGCGGCTGTTGAGATTTTGTCCACGCACGATGTAAGGACCGGCTACGGCAAAGGCACCGGTGGCGAGCGTGGTGTAGCGGATGAAGTGACGACGGCTCAAAGAAGAGGCCGTCCCGAGGGGGTCTTGAGGCTTAGGCATGGAGCTACTGACTAACCGCCCCGATGGTGTATTCACAAGCAGAATTTTCTGGAGAGCCGAACGGAAAGTTGGAGATGCGCTGGCTCCTGAAGCGGCTTGATGTGCGTGGCGGCCGCCAACCTTGGTGATCCAAACAGCGTCTCGGAAGACGACGGACGTTGCGCCTGAATTCCGACCCTCCCGTGTTCCATCCCGAGACGCGATGTTCGTCGTCAGTCTGCGCCCGGGCTTCCCACCATCGCGCCACTGAAAATTTATGGGCGCGATCCGCAGAACACTTTGAGGACGTGGCAGGAAATTCAACGGCCAGAGTTCTTGAGTCAAACGCGAGGTTGACACCCTGCCGGATGATTCCTTAGGTTCTGCCCGCAAAAAGCGCGGCTGCCCCGAAATTGCAAATTGCACTTCGGGGATTTTTATTTCTCGCGACAGCAACACCAGACTATGGCCAACACTATTCTCGTAGGCGCCCAATGGGGCGATGAGGGCAAGGGCAAGATCATCGACGTTCTGACGGAGCAGGCGGACATCGTCGTCCGCACGCAGGGCGGCAACAACGCCGGTCACACCGTCTATATTGGCAAGACCAAGTACGTCCTGCACCTCATCCCGTCCGGCATCCTCCGCAAGAGCAAGGTGTGCGTGATCGGCAACGGAGTGGTCATAGACCCGGTGAGCCTCGTGGGCGAGATCGTCGGCCTGGCCAAGCTCGGCATCAAGGTTCAGGAGAACCTGCTGATCAGCGAGACGGCGCACCTCGTTTTCCCGTATCACCGCGAGCTGGATGAGCAGCGCGAGATTCTCAAGGGCAAGAACAAGATCGGCACCACCAAGCGCGGCATCGGCCCGGCCTATGGCGACAAGGCGGCGCGCGTCGGCCTGCGCATGATTGATCTGATCAATCCCGCCCGCTTCGAAGAGAAGCTGAAGGCGAAGATCAAGGAGAACAACGAGGTGCTGAAAGCCTTCGGCGCGAAACCGCTCTCGTTCAAGAAAGTTCACGAAGCCTATCGCGCGGCGGGCGACACGTTGAAGCCGTTCGTCACGAACACCGTCGTTTACCTGCACAAGGCGATGCAGCGCGAGAAGGACATTCTCTTCGAAGGCGCGCAAGGCACCTTCCTCGACATCGATCACGGCACCTATCCTTACGTCACTTCGTCCAGCACCACCGCCGGTGGCGCTTGCACGGGTTCAGGTGTGGCCCCGCATCGGATGGACCGCGTGATGGGCGTGATGAAAGCCTACACGACGCGCGTCGGCGAGGGCCCGCTGCCGTCCGAGAATACCGAGATCGCCGACATGCTGCACGGCATGGGACGCGAGTTCGGTTCGACCACCGGCCGCGCTCGTCGCTGTGGATGGTTCGATGCCGTCGCGACGGGTCATGCGACGATGGTGAACGGCATTGATGACCTCGCCATCACGAATGTGGACGGGCTCGACACGTTGGAAGTCGTTCGCGCGTGTGTTGGCTATCGCGTGGGTGGCAAGACGCTCGACTACATTCCGAACGACATCGAGGTGCTCGCCCGTTGTGAGCCTGTTTACGTGGATTTCCCCGGCTGGATGCAATCGACGACCAAGGCACGTTCGTGGAAGGAACTTCCGGCGCGTGCGCGTGCGTATCTGAAGGCGCTGGCGGAACTGACCGGCGCCAATCTCGCGATTGTCTCGGTGGGCCCGGCGCGGGACCAGACCATTTTC
>CAMCCU010000494.1 GCA_945872975.1 Pedosphaera parvula Ellin514 | reverse complement strand
GACAGCCATTATTTCCGCATCGATCAGCCAATGGTAAGTTCCAAGAGCAAGCGACGCGTCGAGAACTTCCTGCGCGTCGAGACGTTCGGCAACCCGGACGTCCATTGGCTGCGCGCCATCGTGGACGGCCGTGACCCGAACGTCTTCCGATTCGAACGCCAGCTTGTGAGGGGGAACCTCTTGAAGCACGACCGTTGACCGTTGGTCTGGAACCGCGGGCGTCATTGTCCCGCAAAAGGGGGAGCGTGTTGGGCTGCGGCGGTAGGGGAATCGCGTGAATATCGGTCTGCGGCCCCGTCCGATCCTGAGGCTCGTCGTGCTGGTTTTGCTGCTGGCCATGCTTTGCTCTGCGGTCGTCGTGGCGACCAGTTTTGTCCGGTCTCGATGAGGCAAACGTTCCACGGCGAGTGAGGAATTGATCGGTCAAGCGTGGGTTGTTCGCCGGGTTTGAGTGCGTGTTTTACGTTGCCAGACCCGGCGTTTCGCGCTCTAACGATTGGAAACAAAGTTTCTGCAAAATCCTTATGCCGTCATTCGATATCGTCTCGCAGGTGAACTCGATGGAAATCGAGAATGCCGTCAACATTGCCAACAAGGAGCTGGTCAACCGCTTCGATTTCAAGGGCAGCAAGGCCGAGATCGTCCTGGATAAAAACGAGATCAAACTTTCCGCCGACAACGCCTTCAAGGTGAAGACCCTCGCTGAGATCATGATGGGCAAGCTCGCCAAGCGGAACATCAGTCTGAAATCCGTGGAGCAGAAAGAGCCGGACATCTCCCCCCTCGGCCACGCCCGCCAGATCATCAAGATCAAGCAGGGTATCGAGACCGCAGTCGCCAAGCAGGTGACGCAGTTCATTCGCGATCAAAAGCTCAAGGTCACCACCCAGATTCAGGGCGAGGAAGTTCGCGTGACCGGCAAGAACCGCGATGATTTGCAGGAAGTGATCGCCGCTGTGCGCACCCATGATTTCCCGGTGGCATTGCAGTTCCAGAACTTCCGCGACTGAGGCGCCGTTGGCCGGGGTGAAGAGGCGTCCGAAGCTGCGCCGAGAATTGGACCTTTCGGGCTGGGCTTGAAAATACTTCTCGCAATCTTGCCTGAATCAGTCAGTTTGCCCTCGTCTGTAAGATAGCTTGTCTCTTTCAAGGCATGGTAATCCTCAGGTGAACTTAGTTCAGTGATGATTTTAGACCCGACGTTCGGGAACAGTCTGTGGAAAGCGCCGGTGTCGGACAGCAAAACATCACATGAGCAATAAACTGTATGTAGGAAACCTTTCCTTCAATACCACCCAAAACGAACTGACCGACGCGTTCTCCGCGTTCGGCACAGTTTCAGAAACCAACCTGATGATGGACCGGGAAACCGGCCGTCCTCGTGGTTTCGCCTTCGTCACCATGGGCTCTTCCGAAGAAGCCCAGCAGGCCATTGCCGCATTGAACGGCAAAGAAATGGGCGGTCGCGCCCTCACCGTCAATGAAGCCAAGCCCCGCGAAGAGCGTTCGGGCGGCGGCGGCGGCGGCGGTCGTCGTGAATACGGCGGCAGCGGCGGCGGTTATGGCGGCGGCGGCGGTGGTGGTGGCGGCGGCGGTCGTGGTCGCTACTAAGCGGACAAAGCTGAAACGCTTTTGAAATCATGGAGACCCGGTGCAAGCCGGGTCTCTTTTTTTGTCCCCACGCAGTGGGGTGCCGCACCTCGCGACAAAGCCGTCATTTGCCCCCTGACAACCTCTCGCTTTATGATTTCCTGCGGCTGCGCCCGGCCCTTTCCGCCGTGTCGCGATCCAGCGCAAAAGTGTCACCCATGATCGGCGATCTTTCGAACGCCCGAGGAAGTCTGGGGCTTGTGAAACTCGCCCTTCCGTCATCGGTTGTCTCTCCGCCACCAGTCTCGCGTTCAACCAGATTCCGGGCCGGTCGGGCCGGTGCGCTTCTTTTCAAACTCCCGGCGTCCCTCCTCGACTTCTGCGCGTGGGAGATTCCCGCGCGTCAATTCGTCATCCGGCAATGCGCTTAGCCGGGCAAAGAAGGCGAGTCCCGCCGGTTCTGAAGCAAGGTCTCCGGTTGCGCGCCATGCGAAGAGGGCGTCCTCGGCCTGGGCGTAGCGGCCGCGTGCTTCGTAGTATCCGATCAGGCGTTTCCACACGCCGCCATCCGTGAGGGAATTCCATGTGAGTTCCGTCAGGCGATCGATGCGGTCGAGCAGTTCGGCGGAGACGAAGGTTTCCCCGCTCAGCAAGGTGTCGAGGGTCAGCCCAAGAGCAAGAGTGTCTGCCCGATGCGCCGCCTTCTCGCGTCCCTGGCGTGCCAGCATCTCCCCTTGTTCGGCGAGCAGTTGAGCGATCGCTGTCATCAAGCCGCTGGCGGCTGGGCCGTGCTGATGGCAGAGCGCGATCCAGTCATCGAGCGACGGTTCGCCGGTCGTGCCCGATGGCGCATCTTGCAACTGTCGCAGCGCAGCGCCGATTTCGCGCATGGCTTGATCGTATTCCTGCCGGTTCTTCAGCGCGATGACCCGGGCGAGGACCTGCGCCATCTCCTGCACGATGCGCATGATGTAATCGCGGCGAATCATCGAGGGTGACTGTCGGGTGGGAAGTTCACACCGGGATGGCGATGCTCTCGTAAACTTCGCGAATCAGTTGAGTGCCATACTTCGCTTCGAGGCGTCTCACGATGAAGTGTCCGCGCGCCATGTCTTGGAAATGGGCCATGAACAATACATTGATGGTCGCACCGCCCGCCGCACCGATGATGGGCACGGCCTTGGCCGCTGCCTGCTCGGACACCACGACGCCGAACCGTCCGGCGATGGCGGTGACGAGGCGGAGCAGGGCAGGGGCGGATTCCTCGATGACGGTCTTCTCGGCGAGATAGGTGGCGGCTTCGGAGACCGCTTTCGCCAACGCGGCGCGGACAGCCCAGTAGCTTCCTTCGGCTGCGTCATCCACGCTCGATTTGCTGCCGAGCGCGAACACTTCGAGGCACGACATCCGGGTGAGTGGCGAACGGATATCGTGGCCTTCGCTGCGGGCGATGTCGGCGATGGAGCGCAGCATGATGGTGGTCGAGACGGGCAATTCGACGGGCAACGAGGCGAGGCCGAACAATCCGCCGAGTCCACCGGAAGCGCCGACGAGCATCTTATGAAACCGTTCGGACGCACGCCTGGGTTGTTTGCTGCCCATGGTGGTGACGGCTGCGCTGAGCGCGGTGGTGAGGGATGCCTTTGCCGCCTTGTTCACGATTCCCTGCCAGCCGCTGGGCAGCAGTTTGAATCCTCGCTCGATCGGCTTGCCTAATTTGCCGGCCAGTCGCGCGGTGAAGCCCGGGTTCTCAAGCAAAGTCTTCGCCCTTACGAGGTCGCCCAGCTCTGGCGTAGTCAGGTTCGGCAATATTGGCGGCAATTCCATGCGGGTCCCTCAGTCTAGGCGCTGGAGCGAGCTTTCGCCAAGTGTAGTTCGCGGGAGTGTGGCCGAAAGAGGCCGGATTCGCGCTCCGTCTCGAAGACGAGAGTGTCGAGAGGTGGCGGTTTTCGCGCTGTGAATACTTGCGCGGCGCAGAGCAACGCAACGCTCCAGCCCTCGTAGCGTGAGAGCTTCCCGGGGTTGTGGGCTGTGCCTGGATCAATTTTCAATTGCGGGCCGCCGTGAAATAACTTGCTGCACCGCTTTCGCTCAGATACTCACTGCGATATGGAATCGTCGCCAAAGCAATCCTCCCCGAATCCCGGTGTAACTTCTTTCTACGATCTGAAACCGCTGACCCTGTTGGGTGATACGGCCGACCTTACGGCTTATCGGGGAAAGGTGACGCTGGTGGTCAACGTCGCGAGCCGTTGCGGCTACACGCCTCAATACAAAGGGCTCGAACGACTGTATCGCGAGTTGAAGGACAAAGGGTTCGCCGTGCTCGGGTTTCCGAGCAACGACTTCGGCGAGCAGGAGCCCGGGACGCACCACGATATCGCTGAGTTTTGTCGGCTCACCTATGATGTGACGTTCCCGATGTTTTCCAAAGTGTCCACCCAGCCGGGCCCTGGGCAATCGCCGGTGTATCAGTATCTCGGCGCGACCGGGAATCTGCCGGAATGGAACTTCAGCAAATATCTCTTCGGCAAGGACGGCAAGGTGTGCGCGTTTTTCCAGGGCGATGTCGAGCCGGATGCGCCCGCGTTGCGCGAAGCAATCGCAGAGGCCTTGTCTGCGAAATGAACCCGCCCTCGC
>CAMCCU010000493.1 GCA_945872975.1 Pedosphaera parvula Ellin514 | reverse complement strand
AGCTCGTCATGACGTGTGAACGGAGTATCAATAGGGAACGCATGGGCAGTAATTAGCAGGCACACCCGCCGCGGCCAAGACTTTCAACCCGGAGCGCCGATTTCCAAATCGGCACGTCTCGGTTCGCTTTGTTCGCGCCGAACTGGAGTTCGGCGCTCCGTTATCATCCGTGTGCATCCATGCCTAGCCGTGGTTAAGCCTTCCCGCGCTTCGGCAGTTTCGGACGCTTCGCGATGCCGTCATGGATAATCTTCAGCACGCGCTTGCGTTCCTCGCCCTTCAGAATGAGACGCGGCGCGCGCACCCATTCCTTGCCGAGCCCCGTCTCCTGCACCGCGAGCTTGATGTACTGCACGAACTTCGTACTGACATCGAGATGTAGCAGCGGCGTGAACCAGCGGTAAATCGTGCGAGCCTCCTCCCACTTCCCCTGGCGCGTCAGCTCCCAGAAATATTGGTTCTCGGCCGGGAACGCGATGCCCGTGCCCGCCACCCAGCCGTCGATGCCGAGGATGCTCGCCTCCAGCGCGAGATTATCCACGCCGGTGAAGATGGCGTAGCGGTCGCCCACCGTGTTGTGCAGGTCCGTGATGCGGCGCACGTCGCCGGAACTTTCCTTGAGCGCGACGAAGTTCTTCTGTTCCGCCAGCTTCGCGAAGAGCTCCGGCGTGATGTCGTTCGCGTAGCTGATCGGGTTGTTGTAAATCATGATGGGCAGCCCCGTGGACTTCGCCACCGTGCGGAAGTGCGCGAGCGTCTCGTCGGTGTCGCCCTTGTAAAGCATCGCGGGCATGAGCATCACGCCGTCCGCGCCGAGCTTCTCCATGTCGCGCGTGTAACGCACCGCCTCGGGCGTGCTCGTCTCCGCCACGCCGCTGAGCACCGCCACGCGGCCGTTCACCACCTTCACCATCGCTTCCATCACGCGCCGCTTCTCCTCGCCCGACATCGGCTGGTTCTCGCCGAGCGACCCGAGAAAGATCAGCCCCTTGATGCCAGAAGCGATGAGCACCTCGGCGTGCGCGGCCGTGCCGTCGAGATCGATCGAGCCGTCCTTGTGGAACTGCGTGGTGATGGCGGGAAAAACACCGGACCAATAAGGTTTCATGTCAGTAGTTCAGTTCAGTTCAGTTCAGTAATCAGTGAGGCAGTATTCAGTAGCCAGCCAGGCGATGGAGACAAGGTTCAACTTGCGCCGCCCGCTGCAGCTTCAAAACGACGTGAGACGATGATGCCAGAAGCAACGGTGTGCGCTAGGTTCGGAATGACAGACCGACGGCAAAAATCCGCACAGCAGAAACGACTGCGTCAAGTATCTGAGTAGATGCGCGGAGGTTTACAGCCTGACCTGGACCTGTTATTCGTTTCGGCTGATTCAGCCAGACGAACTGGTGGGCGGTGAGTGGGCCGAGTGGTATCGGCTCACGCCCGTGCAACGCTGGCTGGAAAGCGAGAAACTCTGGCAAACCTATCTCGCGCTCGGAGGCTCCCTTGATCCCGAACCCGATACGCAAAGTCCTTTCTTCGATGCGCGCGCCCCGCGTCCGCGCCCTGCTCATGGGCGGACAGGCGTGCGTGTTCTACGGCGCGGCCGAGTTTAGCCGCGACACCGACCTGGCCGTCGTCGCCGACGCCATCAACCTCGCGCGGCTGCGAAAGGCGTTAGAGCAGTGAGTGGTGGAAGAACTGACTTTCCAATCGGAGGGAAAAGGGTATTACTATTCTCCAAGCCATGAAATCTCCCTCCATTCGCACCGGACTCAGGACTTTCTTGTTCGCCCTCTGTTTCGCCGCGGGCCTAGCGGCAACTCACGCCGTGCCGCCCAGCGTGCAACCGCTCCTGCAAGGCAAGTGGCCCGCATCGCCCCGAGGAGACTACGCCTACGATGTGAAAGTCGTCGGTCATTACGCCTACGTGGCAGATTCCACGAACGGCTTGCAAATCATTGACGTGACAAGCCCAACTAATTGCGTCCGCGTGGGTGGCTATAATACTGATGGGATTGCTTATGAAGTGGCGGTGGCGGGTAACTACGCTTATGTGGCCGATGCGCATGCGGGCTTGCATGTGATTGATGTGAGTAATCCGGCCAATTGTGTGCGGGTGGGTGGCCGGACCAATGATCCGGGAGGTTACGCCTCTGGCGTTGCGGTCGCAGGGAACTACGCGTACGTGGCGGATGGCTGTGCGGGATTACAGGTGATTGACGTGCGCAATCCGAGAAATTGCATCCGCGTGGGCGGTTTTTACAATTTTTCTTGTTACGGGGGCGTGGCTGTATTGGGGAAATACGCCTACCTGACGAGTTCTCGTGCGGGACTGCATATAGTCGATGTAAGCGACCCGACCAACTGTGTGCAAGTAGGCCGTTATTTCACCGACGGAAATGCCGCCAATGTGGCGGTATCCGGGAACTACGCTTATGTCACGGATAGCTATTGGGGTGGCTTGGAGGTGATCGACGTGCGCAACCCGACCAACTGCGTGGCCGTGGGGTATTATAGCACCCATAGCACCCAATACGGTTTCGCCGGTAGGTATGCCACCCGCGGCGTGGCGGTGGCGGGTAGCTACGTCTACGTGGCGGAGAGTTTGGTGTTTGGGAATAAACCTCCAGGACGGCTTGAAGTGATCGACGTGAGCAATCCGACCAATTGCGTCCGCGTAGGTGGCTATGATACCAAGGGGGAGGCGAGGGGCGTGGCGGTGGTCGGCGGTCGCATCTATTTGGCTGATGGAAACGAAGGCTTGCTGGTGCTGCCTACTATCCGAGATTTTCAGTTCACCGTGCGAGTGGACGCCACCCCCGGCCTGCCCTTCACCCTCGAAGCCGCCACCAATCTCGCCGACCCCAAATCCTGGCAACCACTCCTCACCACCAACGTCGCCACCATGCCGTTCGACTTCGTGGACTTCGACGTGAAGCTCACCAACAAGCCGCAGAAATTCTACCGCGTCCGCCAGCCGTAGCGCGTGATCCCGTGGCAGACGACGTCAGGAGGCTCTGATCTTCAGGACAATTGAGCTGTGTCAACCCGCCAGCCACGAAGTTCCCGATGTGGACTGCATCGGATGCACTTCACATACATGGAAGCCGGGTTCAGAGCTGCTGGGCGGCGTCACCGGACCACGGAGGCGCGTTTCAAGGTGGCTGAGGTTCATTTCCGAGAAGCTGAGATCGGGTTCAGACACCGTGAATCGCACTTCAACTGATCGGACGTCGAGTTCAGTGCCTCAGAGGTGCGCCACCGGAATTCAGAAACGTGTTTCAAGGTCGAGGTTGGACGAAACTGAATATCACACACACGCTGTGCTTTCTCCGCCGCCGGATTTTATCCCAACGGGATTTCATCATTCAGCCCGGCGTTGCCGATGGAATCGGCTACGCCGGGTAAAGGACAGGAAAATGGAATCAACCATGCAAGGGGTTGCATCGTTTGGGTTGGGAACGCGAACCCGGATGCTGCAACCCTTACAGGGTTGGATTCCATTCGCGGGCTTTACCCAGGGTAGCCTCGGTCCGAGCCGGACGGGCAGACTCGGCAACCCATGGGCTGAAGGATGGAATCCCGTCGGGATTCGGGTTGGGGTCCAATCTCCGGTCTAATGCTTTTTCCGCCGTCGCCGATGACTGTCTCGGAATGAAGAAACAGATGAACGAGGGGAGGTGAAATACAATGCCCTATTCTGATGAACAAGTGAACACGAAGATCAACACAACCATCGATGCATGGGAGGCCAATGCGAAGGATGAAACCTTCGGCGGGATGACGCTCGCGCAGTTCAAGACGAAGGTGAAGCCGTCGCTCGACGCACGGACGAACATCGCCTACCTGCGCCTGCAACTCCAGGCGGCGATCAAGACTCGCGATGAGAGCGACACCGTTTCCTGCGAAGCGTGCGCGCTCGTGGTGAACGCCGTGCGTGGCGAAGTGGATTTCGGCGAGGACAGCGCTCTCTACAAGGCGCTCGGTTACATCCCGAAGAGCGAACGCCGCAGCGGCCTCGGCCGCAGGAAGGCGGCTTAAAACAACTCGCCGCCCACCACGCGCGGCTTGTTCCGATTCACACGACCAGACAACCAACTTGTCCGGTCGTTTTTCTTTGGGACGCAGTTCCTCCCGCTTCCTCTCTTTTCGGCGTTGCCGCGTCGGGGTGACGAAGCTAGCGTCCAGCTTGGAAATCATGCTGGGGCGCCGCGCATTTACCTTGATCGAACTGCTGGTGGTCATCGCCATCAT
>CAMCCU010000492.1 GCA_945872975.1 Pedosphaera parvula Ellin514 | reverse complement strand
GCACGCTGAAGGTGTTCAGCTTGTTCGCGCTCGTGTTCGGACTCGCCAAGGAGCTCAGCGGCGAAGCGGCGCTGAAACGCGCCGAGATGTCTGCGGCGAATTGCGACTGCGCGGTCGGAATCAATCTGCTGGGCGAAGAGCGGGAAATTCACGAACCGATGACGAAAGTGGAAATCTACAACGACGTGCTGGAACGCCGTTACAATGGAGTGAATCGTTGCTGCTGATGACAGCTTCAACTCAACGCATCGGTTTGTTTGGCGGCTCCTTTGATCCCGTTCACTGTGGCCATTTGCTGGTCGCGCAGGCGGCTTTGGAGGAGCTGTCGCTGTCGCGGCTATTCTTTATTCCCGCCGCACAATCCCCGTTCAAGCCGCAGTCCGCTCCCGCTCCCGCTGCGGAACGATTGCGAATGCTGCGCCTGGCACTGGCCGGTCAAACTCACTACGAGATCGATGAACAGGAAATTCGCCGGGGCGGAACGTCGTTCACCATCGATACCGTTCGCGACTACGAACACCGGTTCCCCAACGCAGCGCTGTTCTACCTGATCGGAGCAGACCATGTCCCAACCCTGCCTGCCTGGCGCGAAGCGGGACAGTTGGCGGCGATGGTGGAGTTTGTAGTGATCCCGCGCCCTGGGCAACCGGCGGCGAAATTCCCCAGTCCATTCCAAGGGCGGGAGCTGATCGGGTTCCCACTAGGCATCTCTTCCTCGGCGATCCGACGTCGGGTCAACGGCGGTCTTCCCATCCGCGGGCTGGTCCCGGATGCGGTGGCAGAGGCGATTTGCAACTCGAAGCTTTATCTTTAACCGCGACTACCGCACTCTCACGCGAAATGGATTCAAAGAAGCTGGCCATGTTGTGCCGTGACCTCGCAGACAACAAAAAAGCGGAAGACCTGCTGGTGATGGATGTGAAGAACATTTCCAGCATCACGGATTATTTCGTCATCGCCTCCGGTTCGAGCGAACCGCATCTGCGCGCGATCTCAGAGGAGATCACCGAAACGTTAAAGGATGAGCATGGGATTATCCCAAGCGCGCAGGACAGCAACCTCCAAACCGGCTGGGTAGTGATTGATTTCTTCGACGTGATCGTTCACGTCATGCGGTCGGATGTCCGGAAGCGGTATGACCTCGAAAGCCTGTGGGGCGATGCGCCACAGGTGAAGCCGGCGAAGGCGCGCAAACGTCCGGCGAAAGCCTGACGCTTCCCAGCTCTCTCGACCCGGCGGGCGGACTCGCGGACAACTCAAGGCTGCTGCGCCTTGAGCGGTGTTTCCTGCGAAACCCTGACCATCTCATCGATCACCCGCTTCAGGTCTTCCAAACCCGTTGCGGGAATGATGATGGAATCGCGCCGTCCTCCTACGTCTTCGGTGATGCGAAGGAAACGTCCTCTCGGATTTTCTTTGAGCGCAAGGATGAACGCCTTGCGCTCGATCTGAATCCGCTCGGTACGCAAACTGTCCTCGCTCACCGCTGGTCGCACACTCCCACCATCGGAGTAGCCTCGTGATGCATGACTGTCATTTGGAGTCATAGACACAATCTCCCTCTCAAGCTCCATCAGAGCTTATTTGAATGATTAGAAGCTATGAACCGCCAACCCCACCGGCAAGTCAACTGCGGAATTTGGTCGCCCCGACGAAGCGAAGATTGTCAGGCGGATGGGCGACGCGCCAGAAGTAGAACACGAGGCAACCGAGAACGACGACATTGATTGCCATGGCGACACCATGCCACCGGCTGAAGGAAGCCTGGGCTTCCAGTCGGCGTTCGGGGGGCATTTGAACCGGCTTGTACTCCGGACTCATGCTGTATTTCACCAGATGGAATTCCTTCATCTTGGGCTGAAGCACCAACCCGCCAATCAAGCCGAGAAGGAACAGGGCGACGAGAAGCCCGGCCGTGAAACGATGAAGCGCGCGCCCGAGATACACCCAATCCGCCAACAGATGGATGATGGCAATCGCGGCACAGATGGCTTGGAGTTGAAAGTACTTCCCGATCATCAACTGCGCGAGCAAGCCTGGCCAGAACGGGTGCAAGCCCGTCGCCTTAGCCTCAGGCGAAAAGAAAGTGCCCTGGGCGGCGAAAGTAAAAAAGACGGACGCACCCAGCCAGATCGCTGCATTTAGGACGCCGATAAATCGGATCACGAGGATCACATGCCCACGCTACGAAAAAGCGAAGGGATGTGCCAAGCGGGAAACGCTTTGCCCGCACGTATTCGCGCAGACTCCACGTCAAATCCAGAAGTTTTCAGAGGAGGACAGATCCGCGCCCGGCACGGCTGCCAGACGAATGCTTGCGCAGAAAAGCTTCACACTTTTGCAACGACCGCCGCGTCGATTCTTCATGGGGGGCAATCTTCAAGGCGTGACGGAGGGAGCGACATGCCTCATCCACGTCTCCAAGCTGAAGGTGGCAGATGCCGAGTCCTTGCAGGGCGCCGTAGTGATTCGGATTCAGTTCGAGCGCACGCTGGCAGTCCGAGATCGACTTCTGAAACTCACCCGTCTGCCACAGAACGGCTCCACGACGATTCCAGCCTTCCGCGAACTTCGGATGCTTCGACGTGACTTGATCGAGAATGAGAAGCGCCTTTTTGAAATCCTCACGGTCCGCCGCCTGGCACGCCTCCTCCATCATCCGATAGACCTTGCCTCCGGCTGCTGAAAACCAGAGATGCTCCAGCCCTCGTTGCGCCATGGAATGAACGTCAGGATTCTCCGCCTTCAACCCTTCGAGCAACTGTCGTTCAGCACCAACCAGCGCGAGCTTGGTCGCCGCAGTGAGACGGGTATCCGCGTCGCCACTGAGCAGCTGCTGGTAGAGATGGTCTTTATACCAAGGCGTGAGACGGGCGAAGTGAACGGTGAGAAAACCAACACTTAAGGCGACGGCGAAGATGTAGAGCCAGCGCGCAAGATACTTCAGAGCGTTCTTCACGCCCTCAAGCTAAGGGGGCGACAGCCACGCCTGTAGAGGGCGGAGCACGGGACGAAGGCTCAGGGAATCTACGAGAGCATTCTCCATCTCTAGACGCCGGGAGGAAAAGAAAAAGGCACGGTCTCCCGTGCCTTTGCGAAATCACCAACCGTCCAATGCCTACGCGCCCATGCCGTCTTCGAACGACCCGCCGGCCACCGGGAAGCAGAAGTTGTCGCGCACATAGGCGATGCCGTTGGCGCTGGTGGCGTCGAGGTCGCGGAAAGCGCTCTCCGCTTCCACGATGAGCGGCGCGGTCTTCGTGCCCATGATCTGGCAGTAACGATTCGGATAACCAATATTGATCAGCATCTCGACGTAGCGCGCCATGTTCAGATCGCCCGACGGCAGGTCGGTGAACTGCATCGCGCGATCCGGCCAGTCTGGCGCCATCTTCCGCAACGGAATGCCCGGACGAATGACGAAGTTCTTTACGTGACACGCATAGACGCGGCTGGCGACCTTGCGGAAGCGCGTTTCCCAATGCTCGCCTTCCCAGCAGTGGGACGGATCGGCGTTCACGACGAGCGTCTTATCGCCGTCGCAAATGTCCACAAGGTGATTGAAGTCATCTGCGCACATCGCGGCCGTGCCAGGATGAATCTCATGCGCGAGATAGATGCCGAGCGATTTGGCGCGCGCGCGAATCTTGGCGGTCTTCTTCACGAAACGCTCAGAGCCTTCCTTGATCAAATCGTAATCGCCGCCCTTCCAGAAACCCCACGGATAACCGCCGGCCACTTCCCAGCCGAAGGCCACGCCCCAGAACATCGGGACGATCTTCACGTTCAGCTCCGCGCAGAGATCGAGCAACGCCAGGATGTTGTCCTCGGCCCAACGCTCGATCTGATCGGGAGATTTCTTGGCGACGTCCCCCGGGATGAAGGGACGGATCGACGGACTGCCGGTCCATGCAGTGGTGTGAACCCAGAACGGGCAGTGCCCAGACACGCCGTCCAGCTTGAGCTTGGCCTTGGCGAACGCCTGCTGAATCTCCTTTGCGGTCTTAAAACCTTTCGCGCCTTGAAGCATGTAGTTCGAGGGCTGGGCGCCCGCCGCGCCGGAACGCTTGGCGTAGGCGAGGAAATCCGTCAGACTTTTGGCGCCGTGTTGCGCGCCTTCGACGCTGGGATGATAGCAGATTTGAGCCATATATTGGTAAAAGTTCGCAGAGGATTTACCGGCGTTCCAAGTCGTTTGCAATCTGAATTCATCTGAAATGAGGGACACTCGGCAAAATGACCCGTTGAAACCAATC
>CAMCCU010000491.1 GCA_945872975.1 Pedosphaera parvula Ellin514 | reverse complement strand
GCGAACGCTTCGGGGGCGGGCAGCAGTCCCATGCCGACGAGGCTGGTGAGGCTGAGCGCACCGAAGCCGAGACCGAGGCGGTTGATGAACTGGCGGCGGGTGTTGAGGATGTCTTGCGGGCGGAATTCGCAGTCCTGGCAGGTTCTTTCGAGCATAGGTCGGATGGGGTCGGGCGTTTGCGTGCGTTGGTGAAGAAGGTAGCAAAGAAAGGCCAAGTCGCAATCAGGAACACGGGCTGACGGGCTGGTCGAGGGGATTCGCATCTTGACGCTTATGAATGAAATCCGAAGACTGCCGTCCATCATCACAGCCTTTATGAAATCATATCTGTCCTTGTCGCTCTGTCTTTTTGCCGGAGTGGTCGGCTGCCTTGCTCAAGGTCTCGAGCAGAAGCCGGACGCGGAGTACTTCGCCAAGTTTCAACCGCTTAAGGCACCGGCCTCGTCGGGGTTGTTGCTGAAGAAGGGCGACCGGCTGGCGATTTGCGGCGACTCGATCACTGAACAGAAGATGTATTCGCGGGTGATGGAGACGTATCTGACTGCGTGTGCGCCTGAACTGGCGGTGACGGTCCGTCAATACGGCTGGGGCGGCGAGGTCGCGCCGGGTTTCCTGAAGCGCATGACGAATGATTGTCTCCGGTTCGACCCGACGATTGCTACGACTTGCTACGGGATGAACGACCACGGCTATCGTCCTTACGAGGCGTCGATTGGCGATCGTTATCGCGACGCTCAGACGGCGATTGTGAAAGCCTTCCAGGCGCATGGGACGCGAGTCGTGCTCGGCTCAGCAGGCTGCGTGGGACTGCGAAAGGATTGGGATGCCGCTTCGGTGGAATCCAAGAACCTGAATCTCTGCCAGCTTCGGAATATCGACATCGAGATCGCGGGCAAGACGGGCGCGGCGTTTGCGGATGTCTTCTGGCCGATGCTGACCGCGGGCTACAACGCGCAGCAGAAGCATGGCGCGGACTACGCCATCGCGGGCAAGGACGGCGTGCATCCCGGCTGGTCTGGAAGCTTCGTGATGGCTTACGCTTTCTTGAAGGCGTTCGGTCTCGATGGCGCGATCGGGACGATCGAGGTGGATCTCGCCAATCAAAAGGCGACGTCGAGCAAGGGTCATGAGGTGCTTGGTTCGGGCGGTGACGGGATCAGCATCAAGAGCTCGCGCTATCCGTTCTGCGCCACTGGCGATGTGTCGAAGGATAGTTCGATTCGTTCCGCGATGACGCTGGTGCCATTCAACCGCGAGCTGAACCGCTTCATGCTGGTTGCGAAGAACGGGTCGGCGAGCCGTTACAAGGTGACGTGGGGCGAGACCACTAAATCGTATTCGGCGGCCCAGTTGGCGGTCGGTGTCAATCTGGCGGATGAGTTTGCCGTGAACCCTTTCTCCGGTGCGTTTGCGAAAGTGGACGCGGCGGTCGCGGCGAAGCAGGACTACGAGACCCGGCAGATCAAGGTGTTGTTCCACGGCCCGGAGGCTCAGACCGACATGGCGGCGGTGGAGAAATTCACCGAACGCTTCCGGAAGCCATTGGCGTCGGCGATCCATGACGCGTTCGTCCCGGTGACTCACACGATCAAGATTGTTCCTGAATGAGCCTTTTGTTGATTCGATGAGAAAAGCAGTTCTTCCATTGTTCGCGAGCGTGCTGTTGATGACAGCGCTCGTCTGTCCGGCCCCGGAGTCGAATCACGAATTGTTCGGCCACGACGGGCGGACCAATCATTTTGCCCGCGCGCCGTATCTGCAACTCGCCACGCCGAGCTCGATCGTCGTCGTCTGGCGGACGGATGGAGAGAACGAACCAGTCGTTCGCTACGGTCGCTCGGTGGAGATGCTGGACCAGGTGGTTCCTGTCAGTTCCATCGTTACGCGCGTTTCCCTGACGACTAACAAGGCCGAGTTGAAGATCATGGAGGAGAAGCGTCCGGAGATACTGCGATTACCGAAGATGCACAGCGCTCCGATGGGGCTCTTCCAATACGAGGCGAGGATCACCGGGCTCAATCCGGATACGCGCTATTACTATGCGGTGTATGACGGCAAGCGCCGCTTGACGGACCCCGATCAGACCTACCATTTCACGACTCACCCACCCAACGGTGAGGCCCGGCCCGCCCGATTCTGGGTGGTTGGTGACTCCGGAGTCGGTCGCGAGGCGCAGCACAATGTCCATCTCTCGACGCTCGATTGGGTGAAGCAGGAAGGTCGCCCGCTCGATTTCTACCTTCATCTCGGCGACATGGCCTACTTACGAGGTCGCGATGTGGAGTTTCAAACCCGTTTCTTCGAAATGTATGAGCCGACGCTGCGCAACATTGTCTGCTGGCCAACGCTTGGAAATCACGAAGGCGGTACGTCGAAGGGCACCAATGGCGTTGGTCCCTACTTCGACGCCTACGTGTGCCCGACGCGGGGTGAGGCAGGCGGCGTTCCCACGGGCACGGAGGCTTACTACTCGTTCGACTACGGTCGCATCCATTTCATCTGCCTGGATTCGCATGACCTCGACCGCAAGCCTACGAGCTTGATGGCCCGCTGGCTGAAGCTCGATATGGATCGCGCCAAGGCCGACTGGGTTGTGGCGTTCTTTCATCACCCGCCCTACACGAAAGGATCGCATGACAGCGATCGCGAGAAGCAGTTGATTGAGATGCGCACCCACATCATGCCGATTCTGGAGACAGGCGGCGTTGATCTCGTCCTGACCGGGCACTCACACATTTACGAACGATCCATGTTGATCGATGGTGCCTATGCCACCCCGACCATTGCGGAAGGCGTGGTGCTGGATGACGCCGAGGGCGATCCTCGAACTGGAGAGCCTTACAAGAAAAGCGCCGGCATCAATCCCAATGGCGGCAACATCCAGATCGTCGCTGGACACGGTGGGCAGTCGGTGAGTCGCAAGGGAACGCTACCGCTCATGCGCAAAACCATTGTCGAGCATGGGTCGGTCATCATTGATGTCGATGGTGACACCATGCGCGGCACGATGTTGAACAAGTTCGGCGAGGTTCGGGATGTGTTTGCGGTCGTGAAGCGTGGCGAAGTGACACACCAGCGTTTGATGACTCCGTGGCAGCCGCCCGCATGGAAAAAACAAAAATCCGCTGGAGACGATGTGTCTGCCGACCCGCCAGAGGACTTCTTTGTCGCGATCCCAAAAAACTCCGAATGGACCTATCTCGCTGGCTCGCATCCTGAGGGAGCAAAATGGACGGAGCTGAAGTTCGACGACAAAGGCTGGAAGAAAGGTCAGGCTCCCTTTGGCTACGCCTATCGCGAAGCCAGGACGGTGCTGGATGACATGAAGGGCAAGTATTCCTCCATCTACATGCGTCACGAGTTCGAGGTGGAGCAGGCGGATTACATCGCTGAACTCGGGTTGATGATCAATTACGACGACGGATTCGTGGCCTACCTGAACGGCAAGGAAGTCGTGCGCAAAGGCGTGGGCAAGGGCAGCGGGAAGGACGCGCAGCAGATCAAGAGTCACGACGCGACCAAGTATGGATACTTTCAGCTGAGAGACTTTGAGAAACATCTTCGCACGGGCACAAACGTCCTGACCATCGAGGGCCACAACAGCAGTCTCGACAGCCACGACTTCCTCATCGATCCCTATCTGCTCATCGAAGACTAGCCTTTTGAAAGGGCAGGGTGTGTCCTATGTTTTTGCCTCGCGCAGCGCTTCTACTCTCGCTCCTTCTTTCACCGGCAATCATTGTCGCTCACGACAGCCCGGAGCATGTGATTGAAATTCTGACTGCGCGCATGGAGACCGTCGGTGAACGCCCGGACTTGCTGTGGCGGCGGGCGACGGAGCATCGGGCGTTGACGGATCATGCGGCGGCGGCGAGGGATCTCAAGCGCGCCATCAAGTTGCGAGGTGATTACCTCCCCGCGCTGATCGATCTCAGCCGTGTACGGTTGGCTCAAGGGCGGCGGAACGAGGCGTTGCGCACAATTGAGCGTGCGATGAGTCTGGTGAGCGATGAGGCTTCGCGTGCTCCGCTGCGGATGATCAAGGCGGAGATCTTTGTCGATTCGGGGAACTTGGCCGCCGCGCTTCGTGAGTGCGATCGTGCCCTGGCTGGATCGGGTGGAGCCGAGCTGGATTGGTATCTCACCCGCAGCCAGATTCAATGTCGGCTCGGGCGATACGCTGAGGCGGCGGAGGGGTTGCAGCGAGGGTTTGAGCTCACCGGCAGCGCGGTGCTGGAGGTGGAGTCCATCGACGCGATGATCGA
>CAMCCU010000490.1 GCA_945872975.1 Pedosphaera parvula Ellin514 | reverse complement strand
ATAGACAAAGGGAAGATCGAAGCCGGCGTCGGGCGGCGGTTTGGCCGGATTGTTGCCGTAGAGCCAGTCGGCGCGGTCGTAGCGAATCAGGTTCACCGCCACGGCGAGCCCGTGAATGAGCGGAAGGTGAAGGAGGTAAAAGAACAGCGGAACGCGGCCGAAGACGAGCAGAGGTTTCAGGAACTCGGGTGTCTTGAAGTCCAGCAGCGCGAGGATAATGGCGGCGGGGCCGAGGGTCATGAGCAGGTAGCAGAGGGATGGTGGATCTTTCGTGCAGTCGAGCATGGAGAGCACGGTCCGGAATCCGGTGGGTTGCGAGGACCAGAGTTTCGCGTCGCCGTAGAGATTGGTGAAGCGCAGGAGGAAGAAGACGACGAGGAGGTTCAGCCCGACGCGGAGAAGCCAGCGCTGGCGTTGCGCGGGTTCTTTGAGCATGACGGCACCGAAGCTGTAGCCGGTTGCTATCACGCCAATCCATGGGAGAAGGGGATATTCGGCGGAGAACTTGATCCCGTGCCAGGTCCAATCGCCGCCTTCGTGCAGGATTCGCCAGAGCCAGCCGAGCGCGCCGAACTGTTCTGGCGTCAGCGGATCGAGAGCGTTGTGGAGCGTGATGATGGAGATCCCGACGGTGGCAATGGCCCAATTCGGCAGGTGAACCAGGGCGGCAAGCGCAATCATCGACCAGCCGATGGCCCAGATGACGAGACCCCATTGTTCGTGAAGGTTGACGGCAAAGGACCAGCCAGCCCAGTGAACCCAGGTGAGTTCCAAGATTATCAGCCATAGCCCGCGCGTGAGAAGGAAGGTAGAGAGGTCGCGTTTGGATTTCCCTCGCGTCGCGGAAAGGAACGCGCCGGTGCCAGCGAGGAGGACGAAGACCGGCGCGCAGATGTGGGTGATCCAGCGGGTGAAGAAGAGCGCGATGCTGCCGTCGGCGGCGTTCATCGGTTCGATAGCCTGGTAAACACCGTTGTGAAAGAAGTCACGTGTGTGGTCCAACGCCATCAGCACCATCACCAGTCCGCGCAGGAGATCGATTGAATCGAGGCGCGAGGACCTGGGTGCGGCGGCTGGCATGGGTGGCAGCGGGGGGATCAAGAAGATGCGGGCAAGTTCACGCGCTTCTATTGTCAGGCGGACAAAATGTTGTCGAACACTATTCGGAGGTCGATGGCGTGTCGGAAGCCGCTGGTGGCGGGCTTCTGGGTCGTCGAACGGATCGCATGATTGCTTTTTCGCCCGGACAAATGTTAGCTGGCCGCTTCATGCAAACCGTTTCTGGATATACAGGTCATGTCGAGTTCACGCCGGGGTTCGCGCCGCGTCCGGCCATCAGCCATGTGTTGTTCGACTTCGATGGCACGCTGTCAATTATCCGCGAGGGCTGGCCGGAGGTCATGGTGCCGATGTTTGTCGAGATGCTCCCCAAAGTGGCGGGTGAGACGGACGAGCAACGCCGGCAGATGTGCCTGGATGACATCATGCGTCTGAACGGCAAGCAGACCATCTATCAGATGATGCAACTGGCGGAGCGGATTTCAGAGCGCGGCGGCGTTCCGAAGGAGGCGCTGTGGTATAAGCACGAGTATCTGCGTCGTCTGGACGAACGGATCTCCGGGCGCAAGGAGGCGATTCGGTCCGGGAAGGTGCATCGCGACACGTCGCTGGTGCATGGTTCACGATTGCTCATGGATGGTTTGCAGCGACGAGGGTTGAAGCTTTACCTGGCAAGCGGCACGGACGAGGTGTTCGTGAAGGAGGAGGCTGCGTTGCTGGATGTCGCGCGTTACTTTGGACCGCATATCTATGGCGCGCAGGACAGTTACCAGAACTTCTCGAAGAAGATGGTGATCGAGCGGATTCTGCGGGAGAACAACATTGCGGGCGCGCAGTTGCTGGCGTTTGGCGATGGTTACGTGGAGATCCAGAACACCAAGGAGGCAGGCGGACTTTCCGTCGCGGTGGCGAGCGATGAGGCAAACAATGGCTCCGGCAAGGTGGATGAATGGAAGCGCCAGCGTCTTCTTGGGGTTGGCGCGGACATTGTCGTCGCGGATTACCGCGATGCGGAGGTTTTACTGAATCGAATCCTCGGAACCTGATGGGGACGCGGGCAGGAAGGCCCGCTTCTGGGGAGTTTCTCAAAAGAAAACGCCGGGCCAAAGGTGCTTAAGCGTCCCTCGGCCCGGCGAGTTTCCTGGCGTCTGTTGATTAGCAGTAGAAGTTCTCCGGGCTCGGGCGCGAGCGTTTGCGGGATGGAAGGATGGCAACCCTGATGACGACGTCGCGAAGGAGCACTAAACGACAATGCCCCTCCGACCTCGTCAGAGGACTTAATCCGGCCTCAGTCCAATTGTTTGATACTTCGTTCACT
The DNA here is from genome assembly GCA_945872975.1 of Pedosphaera parvula Ellin514. Classification (GTDB taxonomy): domain Bacteria; phylum Verrucomicrobiota; class Verrucomicrobiia; order Limisphaerales; family JADJPG01; genus JADJPG01. Next base: position 1,893 of record CAMCCU010000490.1, on the reverse strand, counting down.
GCGCCCAATCCCACTTTCTCCAGAAAGCGGTAATTACCCGGTATCCTGCAGCACTCGCCTCGAGTGCAAAATAAAACAGGCTTACACTATGTAATTGCTCTCAAGAGGGGTCGATCTAACAAAAATCTTCAAAAATCTTTTTGAAGAGAGAGAAGGAGGAAGCGGAGGACGGGCAGGGAAACTAGCTTTAATGACTGTAAGCAAGTCGCTTGCGTTCTAAATGAGTTTCTTTTCGAGGTTGTTTACTTCATGCCGGACCATGGCGGAGACTCGAAGTTTCGCCATGTAAACTTGCGCGGAGTTGACGTTCAGCATCTTGGTCACCTGTTCCATGGGCAGGTGCTGAGTGACGTAAAGGTCAAAGAGTTGGTATTGCTTGGGTTTTATGCGACGGCGGACGCGGTCCATGGCCAGGTGAATCAAGTTTAGCCGCCACTCTTCCTCCCATTGCTGCTCCAATCCGGGAGCGGGATCTGCATAGCTCTCAAGCTCCGCAGTCAACTCGGCACCGCCGGAGTTCGTGGATTCGGAGTCCCCGGTCAACCGCTTCTTCAGATGCTTGCCAATCGAGCGGCGGGTGATTGTGAAGAGCCATGATTTGAAGGAACCAATCGCCCGATCATAGCTGAATTCAGGTATTTGCCGGGCAACGGCGACCATAGTTTCTTGCACAACTTCGTCGGCTTCCATGCGCGTCAACCCCCGTCCGGTCGCAACTTTATGGATGGACTTGTTATACGCTTGGAAGAACTCCTCCCAGCTTGCGGTATCATCCCATTCCTTCAGCCGGAACAGCAAGCTGCTCCGGGTCGGCAAAAACGAACTAGATTCATCCTGGACCGTTATCATTGGTGATGTCTTCTACTAAGTAATTGCCTCGTCGAACCCTCGATCTAACAAAAATCTTCAACTTTATTGCCCGACAGCTCGCCTGACGGTCTGACCCGCCTTGAGCTCCGCCTCCATTTCGTCGCTGATCGCGCGAACTTCCGGATCGTCAGGGGCCAGGGCAACAGCCTGGGCCAGATGCCACTTTGCCTTGCTCAACATCCTGGAGCTCGGCGCTGCTTCGTCTGCCAGAAGCTGTCTCGCCAGGCGCGCATGAGCGATGGCGTTGGTAGGCGTGAGGAAGAGGACGCCACGCAGCCCCTCGATGGTGTTCGCCTCCAGCTTGCGTTTCGCATAGTCCTCGACCGACACCTTGGACTGGGGAGAGATCGTCCGTTTATCCGCATCCATTAGAAACCACGACGCCCAGCGGGCGTAGAATTCCATCGACTGGCTGTGACTCAGTGATGCGCGCAACTGGAAGAATTTCCCCGGCGACGTGTTCTCCAGTTTGCCAGAAGCGTCCAACCGCTGTCCTGCCACTGCCTCCGCCAGATCAGCCAGCCATTTCGGGGCGGGAAACGACGGGTTTAACAATTCATACAAGGTCGCGTCTCCGTCCTTTGGCACGACCAGGAGCGATTCGCCCCCTGGGGAGAAGCAGATGGAGCGGATCGCGCTGGAATGATGGAAGCCATCGTTGAGGGCCAGGCCCGTCGAGGTATCCCAGAGCCGCACCGTGCCGTCATCCGCGCCGGTGGCGACGTGCGAGCCATCCGGGCTGAATGCTGCGGCACGCACAGGGCCGAGATGGCGCATCATGTCCGATACCGGCTTCCCACTGGCCGCATCCCAGACGCGCGCCGTCCAGTCCATTGACGTCGTTACGACCATGCGCCCGTTCCTGCTGAAGTGCGCTGTATTGATATCGCTGTCATGGGTCAGCGAAGCGCCGATCTGCCGGCCCGTCTGGACATCCCAGATGCGCGCCGAGCGATCAATGGAAGCTGTCAGGACTGTTCTTCCATCCGGGCTGAATTCCGCGTGAGTCACCCAGTGGTCATG
>CAMCCU010000489.1 GCA_945872975.1 Pedosphaera parvula Ellin514 | reverse complement strand
AATATCTGCTCGTGCGCAACGACAAGGAAGCCGCGTGTTTCCGGCTACCGGTGGCGAAGTAGCGTCCGCCAGTGTTCGCCCATTTGCATTTCCTCCGCGCCGGCTAAACTTTCGCCATGCCTGAGCTTGCTGAAGTGGAATTCTTTCGTCGCCGCTGGGATGTCGGCGTCGGCCAGAAGATCGCGGCGGTGACGCTGCATGAGGAGAAGCGAATCTTTCGCGGCAACGATCTCACCACCCTGACTCGCGTCCTTCCAGGTGCCAGGCTCCTCGCCTCCGAAGCGCGCGGGAAGCAGATGCTCTTTCGTTTCAGCCATGACGCATGGCTGGGCGTGCATCTCGGGATGACCGGCGAATTGCGCCATGAGCCGCGCGAGTTCTCCGTCGGCAAGCACGACCATCTGGTGCTAGCGCAGTCGCGGCAATCACTCGTGTTCAGCGACCCGCGTCTGTTTGGACGCGTGCTCTTTCACCATGGCGCGAGCGTGCCGGAGTGGTGGTCGCGTCTCCCGTCTGCGCTCACCTCGGACGCCTTCACGCTCGAACGGATGCAGGCGTTTCTCCAGCGTCGCGCACGCTCGCCGCTCAAGGGCGTGCTGTTGCAGCAGGAGTTTTTCATCGGCATTGGGAACTGGATGGCGGACGAGATTCTCTGGCGCGCGAAGCTTCATCCCAGTCGCGCAGCAGGCCAGCTCACGGACGTGGAAGCGCGCGAAGTCTGGAAGACGGTTCGGTTTGTGTGCGCGGGCGCATTGAGAATCGTGGCGGAGGATTATTCCGATCCGCCGGCGTCGTGGCTCTTCCGCCATCGCTGGGAGAAGGGCGGGCGTTGTCCGAAAGACGGGAGCGAGCTCGGCCGCGCCACCATCGGCGGGCGCACGACCGCGTGGTGCGCGAAGTGTCAGCCGAGATGATGCGGAGTCGATGTGAATCGATTCCCAAACAACCCGAGGTCGAACTGACTTTTGCGCGTGATGGCGAGGTCGCTGAGGATTTCGCCGATGGCGCTGGCGAATTTGAAGCCGTGGCCGGAGCACGGGCTGGCGATGATCACTTGCGAATGCGCGGGATGGCGACCGATCCAGAAGTGTTCGTCGGGCGTGTTGGTGTAGAGGCAGACGGCAGCGGAGCGGAATCGGCCGTCGGCTTGCGGGAGGTAACGGCGCAACAGTCCGCGGGTGGATTCCACTTCGTCGGGCGTGATGTCGCGCGAGACGAAGTCGGGCGAAACGTTCGAGCCGTCGTGGTGCCAGGCGATCTTCATGCCTTCGCCGAGATCGGGAAAGCCGTAGAAGAATCGGCGTCCCTCTTCGCCGCCAATCTGCCAGAGGTGGATAGGGCAGCGTTCGGGGTAGAAGAGTTCAGGCGCGCTCTTCGGCTCGAACCAGAAGAGGGTCTGGCGTTCGATGGTGAGCGGCGGGTTCAAATCAGGAAGGAGTTCCCTGGCCCAACTGCCGGCGGAGAGAATCATCTGGGCGGCGCGGTAGGTGCCTTTGGTGGTGACGACTTCCACGCCGTGTTCGCTGGCGGTCCAGCGCAGGACGGGTTCTTCGGTTCGTAGGTTCGCGCCGTGTTGGGAAGCGAGGGTGAGGTGCGCGGCGATGCAGCGTTCGGGGAAGAGAATGCCGGCGCGCGGTTCCAGGACGGCGAGCATGTCGTCGCCGGGCCGCAGGGCAGGGAAGCGCGTGCGGACGGCGCTGGCGGTGAGGATCTCGTGCGGCAGGCCGTGGGTTTCCGCGCTGTGTTTCGCGCCGGTGAAGACGATGCTGTCCGGCGCGCCAATCATGAGCCCGCCGGTTTGGAGGAGGAGCGGGGCGTCTGCGGCGCGGGCGAGTTCATCCCAGAGCTCGTAGGCGCGCTGGACGATGGGGACGTAGCTGGGATGTTCGAAGTAGGCTTCGCGGATGATCCGGGTCTGGCCGTGGGAAGAGCCCATGGTGTGCGGCGGCGAGAAGCGGTCGAGTCCGAGCACGCGCTGGCCGCGTCGCGCGAGATGATACGCCGCGGCGCTGCCCATGGCTCCGAGTCCGATGATGATGACGTCGTGGCTGGCGGGCATGAGAGTGCGTAAAACGGGAAGAGTGAAACGTAAAGCGTAAAACGGAATGATGTCTTCGATGCGCAGATGGTTGCTCTCGATGATTGGGGTTTACGTTTTACGTTTCACGCTTCTAGTCCCTCCGACATTTCAGTTGCCTGCCGTTTGACCCGGCCTAGATTAGCTACAGCAAACAACCGTATTTCTCACCATGTATTTCGGCGTCGATTATCATCCGGAGCATTGGGTCTATCCCTATGCGGGCACTCCTGAAAACCCCGAAGCCCGCTGGCAGCGCGACATCGAGCTGATGGTGGAGGCGGGCGTGAACGTCGTGCGCATGGGCGAGTTCGCGTGGGGTCTCTACGAACCGGAGGAGGGTAAGTACGACTTCGAATGGATGCGGCGCGTGATGGATCTTTTTGCGAAGTCGGGCATCAAGGTCGTGCTCGGCACGCCCACCGCTGCGCCACCGGTCTGGCTGGCGAAGAAGCATCCGGAGATTCTCCCGAGAGACAGCGCGGGCCAGTTGCTGCATGAGGGAACGCGTCGCGCCTTTTGCATGAACAGCGATGTGTATTGGGATTATTCCAAACGCATCGTGCGCGCGCTGGCGGAGGCGTTGGGGAAGCATTCGCAACTGATCGGCTGGCAGATCGACAACGGCCTGGGCGGGCACAACACGGAGGCGTCGTTCAATGAGGAGACGCGTCGCGACTGGCACGCGTGGCTGAAGGCGAAGCACGAAACCATCGGGCGGCTCAACGACATGATGGGTACGCGTTTCTGGGCGCAGACGGTGACGCGCTTCGAGGATGTGCCGATGCCGATGCGCGCGCCGACGGTTCACAATCCGGCGCTGGTGCTGGACTGGATGCGATTCTGCAGCGACACCATCGTGGCCTACGCGCGGATGCAGGCGGATCTGTTGCACGAGCTGACGCCCGGAATTCCGGTGACGCAGAATCTTCGCGCGCTCACGCGGCACTTTGATCACTTCGACATGGCGGAGGTGCTCGACTTCGTTTCCATCGACAGCAACGCGACCATCAAGTCGAAGTGCTCTGAGATGGCATGCGAGATCGACATGTTGCGCTCGTTGAAGAAGACCGGCATCCGCACGCCGGATGGCGAGACTGGCTTCTGGGTAATCGAGCAGAAGGCGGGCGCGGTGGACTGGCAGGACGTGAATTCGCTGGTGCGCCCCGGCGTGGTGCGGATGTTCACGTATCAACTGATCTCGCGCGGCGCGGCGGGTGTTCTCTATTTCCTCTGGCGCCAGCCGAGGATTGGCTCGGAGAAGTTCTACGGTGGCGTGCTGACTCACGACGGGCGCGGGCAGAACCGAACCTTCCAGGAGATCAAAGAGATCGGACTTGAGATTAAGCGTCTCGGGCCGGCATTGAAGGATACGAAGGTCGTGGCCGAGGCGTGCATTCTCTTCAGCCATGACAACGATTGGAATCTGGAGTGCGTGAAGCAGCCGAACAAACACTTCCGCCAGCGCGAGCACATCCAGCTTTTCTATAACGCGCTGCATGATCGGAACATCCCCGTGGACTTCGCCCGGCCGACGGAAGACATCTCGAAATACAAGGTCGTCATCGCGCCCTCGCTCCAGCTTCTCTCCGCCGGGGAGGCGGACTTGCTGAAGCTCTACGTGCAGAACGGCGGCACGCTGATTGCGACGTTCAACACCGGTCTCGTGGACGAGCATCACATTGCGCCGGACTCGGGCATCCCGCATGACATGACGGATTTGTTCGGGCTTGAAGTGCTGGAGTTTGATCCGTTGCCGCCAGGCGAGGAGAACCATCTCATCATGAAGGGTTCCTTCAGCGCGACGCACATGCACCCCGCGAAATTCTGGTGCGATATCATCGAGCCGAAGGGCTGTCAGATCATCGGGACGTATGCGAAGGACTTCTATGCAGGACGGCCGGCGATCACCACGAACCAGTTCGGTAATGGTCGCGCCATCTACATTGGGACGATGAGCAACCAGCCGTTCTACAACGATCTCGCGGTATGGATCCGCCAGCTGTGCGGGATCAATCCGCTGCTCAAGGTGCCGGATACCGTCGAGGTCAGCATGAGGCAGAAGGGGAACTCGAAGATTTTCTTCCTCATCAACCACCAGAATTCCCCGGTGCGCATCCCGTTTTACAAGCCGATGCACGATTTCCTCACGGGCAAGACGTTCACCGGGAATTACGACCTGCCGCCGCACGGTGTGCTCGTGCTGGA
>CAMCCU010000488.1 GCA_945872975.1 Pedosphaera parvula Ellin514 | reverse complement strand
ACGGATCAGGTGAAGACCTTCCTGCGCGCGAAGAACGGCAAGGGCCACTACGCCGCCTGCCGCGACGCCATCTACACGCTCGAACCCGAGAACGTCACGCCGGACTTCGACGAGATCAGCGCGTTCGTCCGCACGCGCCTGCGCCGCCGTGCGCTGTTGATCTTCCTCACGTCGCTCGAAGATCCCGTGCTGGCGGAAAGCTTCACGCGCAACATGAGCCTGCTCGCCGGACAGCATCTCGTGCTGGTGAACATGCTCAAGCCGGACGGCGCGAATCCGCTCTTCTCGTCGCCGGACGCCTCCACCGTGGACGATCTCTACCGCCACCTCGGCGGACATCTCCAGCGCCATGACCTCCGACAGTTGGAGAAGGTTCTCCAGCGGCGCGGCGTTCACTTTTCCCTGCTGGAGCACGAGCGTCTGGCGCGTGAACTCGTGACGCAATACCTCGGCGTGAAACGGAGGCAGCTGCTGTGAGCGTAAAACGTGAAACGAAAAACGTAATGAAGCCGCCGTCCGCCAGGTCTTTTCATTACGTTTCACGTTTTACGCATTACGTCCCCTTGCCATGATCATCGACCTGAAGAAATTCGTCGCGAACGAACGGCCTTACTGGACGGAGCTGGAGTCCACGCTGAACCAGATCGAGACGAACGACCGCCGCACCCTCGCCCTCGATGAGCTGCGCCGATTTCATTATCTCTACGACCGCACGGCCTCCGGCCTGGCCAAGGTCAGCTCGCTGGCCGCAGAACCGGACACGCGCCGCTACCTGGAAAGCCTCATCGCGCGCGCCTACGGTGAGATTCACGAGACGCGCGACCGGCAGCATCGTTTCTCGCCGCTGCTCTGGTTCCTTCAGACGTTGCCGCAAACCTTTCGCCGCCACGTCCGCGCCTTCTGGCTGTCCGTTGCCATCACCATGATTGGTGCGCTCTTCGGCGGATTCGCCATCGCTCTGGATCCCGAAGCGAAGGCCGCCGTGATGCCGGAGATGTTCGCCAGCCACCTCGGCGATCCCTCGGAACGCGTGGCGCAGGAGGAGCGCGACAAAGATGCTCCGTCGGCGGGACACATGAGCTCCTTTTCCGCCCAGCTCATGGTGAACAACATTGGCGTCTCGATCAAAGCGATGGCGTTCGGCATGACCTGGGGGATCGGCACCATCATCCTGCTCTTCTACAACGGCGTGATCCTCGGCGTCGTTTGCGTGGACTACGTGGCGGCTGGGCAAACGACCTTCCTGCTCGGCTGGCTGCTGCCGCACGGTTCCATCGAACTGCCTGCGATCATCATGGGCGGCCAAGCGGGCCTCATGCTCGCCAGCGCGCTGATCGGCTGGGGTCAGCGCTCGACGTTGCGCGTTCGGTTCCGCGCCATCGCGCCGGATCTGACGACTCTCATCGCCGGCATCGCGCTCATGCTTGTCTGGGCCGGGTTGGTCGAGGCGTTCTTCTCCCAATACCACGAGCCTACCCTGCCCTACGTCGTGAAGATTGCCTTCGGCCTCACCGAACTGGTCCTGCTGTGCCTACTCCTCGGTCGCTGCGGGAAGATGGCGGAGGGCGCATGAGCAAGACCAGCACGCTTCTCATTCGCACGCCGGAAGGCATCGTCTTCTCGCAACTGCTGGCCGGGCCGATGTCCCGCTTCCTCGCGTGGCTCATCGATTTCTGCATCGTGCTGTGCGCGACGATCGCTGTCGCAATGCTGCTCACGCTGCTCGATCTCGTGGCGCAGGGCTTCGCCCAAGCGATTGGAATGCTGCTCCAGTTCGTGCTCATGATCGGCTACGGGATTTGCTTCGAGTGGTTCAAGCGCGGGCAGACCATCGGCAAGCGCGTCCTGCGTTTGCGCGTTGTGGACGTGCAGGGGCTGCGCATGAAGCCCAGCCAGGTGGTCATCCGCAATCTCCTTCGGTTCGTGGACATGCTGCCGGTCTTTTACCTGGTGGGCGGCATCGCGTGCGTCGTCAGCCGACGCTCGCAACGACTCGGCGATCTCGCCGCGAACACCGTCGTGGTGCGAATCCCACGGATCACGGAGCCGGACCTCGATCAGCTGGCGTCGGGAAAGTTCAACTCGCTGCGCAGTCATCCTCATCTCGAAGCGCGCCTTCGCCAGCGCGTGACGGCGCAGGAGGCGGCGCTCGCCTTGCATGCGCTGGTGCGGCGTGATGCGCTCGATCCGCAGGCGCGCGTCGCGCTGTTCGACGACATCGCAAAACATTTTCAGGCGAAGGTCCAGTTCCCGGCGGAAACGATGGAAGGCATCACCGACGAGCAATACGTCAGGAACGTCGTGGACACGCTCTACCGTCCGAACCGCTCGAACCGGCTCACGCCGGCGGACACAGCGCCGTGCGTGGCTTGAACACCCAGTCGCCCGACGGCGGAGGATGGTTGACCAGCCACCAGATTCTCCCTCACGATTTGCCCCATGTTATCTCAGGCGTCCTTGAACCAGTTCATCACCGCGCAGATGCCCGCCGCGCTTGTCCTCTTCGAACGAATGGTCGGCATGAACAGCTTCACCAAGAATCGCGACGGCGTGAACCAGCTCGGACGTTACACGGCGGAATGCTTCGCGCCGCTCGGCTTCACGGCGGAATACATTTCTTCGACGAACCCAGCCTTCGGCGATCACCTGGTCCTGACGCGACGCGGCAAGTCGGACCGCTCCATCGCCATGATCTCGCATCTCGACACCGTCTTCCCGCCCGAAGAGGAACAGCGCAACAACTTCCGCTGGCAACCCGAAGGCGAGATCATCTTTGGCCCCGGCACGCACGACATCAAGGGCGGCACCATCATCATGTGGCTCGTGCTTCACGCCATCCAGTCGCACGCCCCCGATGCCTTCGCCGATATTACGTGGAAGCTGCTCTGGAATTCGTCCGAGGAAATGTTGTCCCATGATTTTGGCGATGTCTGTCGTGCGCACTTCGACCAAGGCACGCTCGCAGCGCTCGTCTATGAAGCCGAGGGCCGGCTCGGTCTGGAGAGCCTCATGGTCGTCGCGCGCAAAGGCCGGGCGACCTGGCGCATCACGGTCTCCGGTCGTGGCTCGCACGCGGGTGCGAAGCATCGTCACGGCGCGAACGCCATCGTCCAGCTCGCGCACACGCTGCAACGCGTGGCCACGCTCACCGACTATTCACGCGACCTCACCTTCAACGTCGGCACGGTTTCCGGCGGCACCGTCTTGAACCGAGTTCCGCATGAAGCCGTCGCGGAAGGAGAGTTTCGAGCGTTCACGCCCGAAGTTTACGCTCAGGCAAAAGCCGCACTCCTCGCCCTGGCTGGGCCCGGCGAAGTTCGGAGTGTGGCCGACCGTTTCCCGTGCGAGATCGAGGTGGAGATCCTTACCGAAAGCCGTCCGTGGCCGCGCAATCCCGGCACCGACAAACTCGCCGAGCTGTGGTGCGACGCCGGACGTTGCCTCGGGATGGCGGTGAATATCGAACAACGCGGCGGCCTGAGCGACGGCAACTTGATCTGGGACGCCGTGCCGACGCTGGATGGCCTGGGGCCATGGGGAGACAACGATCATTGCTCCGAGCGCAGCGCGGATGGGACGAAGGTTCCTGAATACGTGGAGATGTCGTCGTTCGTGCCGAAGGCGGTCCTGAACACCACGGCCATCCTGAAACTCATCGCCGCGCCACGCTGACCGCCCTGCGTTTCGCCGCATCGCTTGACTTTGATTCCGCGCCTCCTCAATTTTGCTCCCTTGCAGCCGCAAACAAAGGCTGCGACGAAGTTTTTGACGATTCATTTATGAGCCATAACCTGTTCAACACGCTTCAATCCTTTGACCTCGGCAACGGCAAGTCAGGCCAGTTCTACTCGCTTCCCGCGCTGGAAGCCGCCGGTGTCGGCCCCATCTCGCGCCTGCCCGTGAGCGTCCGCATCGTGCTGGAATCCGTCCTGCGCAACTATGACGAAAAGAAGGTCAGCGAGGCGAACGTGAAGGAACTCGCGAACTGGCAGCCGAACGAGACGCGCACGGCGGAGATCCCGTTCGTGGTCGCGCGCATCGTGCTGCAGGACTTCACCGGCGTGCCGCTGCTCGTGGATCTCGCCGCGATGCGCAGCGCCGTGGCGAAGCTCGGCAAGAATCCCAAGATCATCGAGCCGCTCGTGCCGGTGGACCTCGTGGTTGACCACTCGGTGCAGGTCGATGCAGCGGGCGCGGCGGATTCGTTCGCGAAGAATCTGGAGATTGAGTTTCAGCGCAACCGCGAGCGCTACCAGTTTCTCAAGTGGGGCATGCAGGCGTTCGACACGTTCAAGGTCGTGCCGCCCGGCATCGGCATCGTGCATC
>CAMCCU010000487.1 GCA_945872975.1 Pedosphaera parvula Ellin514 | reverse complement strand
CTCCCGCAACTCGCGCTGCAATTCGCCACCGCGCACCGCGACATCGCCACCACGCTCGTCGGCACTTCCAACGCGAAGAAGATCAAGGACAGCATCAAATGCATCGACCAGCCGCTCGACCAAAGCCTGCTCACTGAAGTGCAGGACATTCTCACTCCCATCCGCAACGAAATCTGGCCAAGCGGACGGAAGGAGAACAACTAAAACATGCGCATCATCGACCTCAGCCAACCACTCTACGACGGCGCGCCAAACTGTCCGGCGCATCCACCCGTCAAAGTCGAAATCATTGCCGACCACCCACAGGTCGGCTGGCGGGTCGAGTTGCTCACTCTCGCGAGCCATACCGGCAGCCATGTCGATGCGCCCTACCACAAGCTCGCCAACGGCGCGAACCTCGATCATATCCCGCTTGGGCAATTCGCCGGGCAAGCCGTCATCGCCGACTTTCGCGGCGTCGGCCCCGATGAACCACTGACCGCAGACAAACTTGCTGCGAAATTGCCGATGCCGCTAGCCGATCGCATCGTCCTTCTCGCCACTGGTTGGGGGACAAAGCGCGCGAAGACTGATGAGTGGTTGCAACATCCTCCCTACTTGTCGCCCGACGGCGCGGAGTGGCTGGTCAATCAGAAGATTCGCGCGGTGGGGATCGATCACTATTCCATCGCCGGCCCCCGCGACCCCGTGAACTCTCAGACGCACACAATTCTGCTAGGAGCCAATGTGTGGATTGTTGAGGAGCTTTCCTTCCCCGAAGAAATCTTCGGCATCTCGCAACCGTTCGAGTTTATGAGCCTGCCCATCAATTTCCGGGGATTCACGGGCGCGTTCTGCCGTCCAGTGGCGATCGTCCGGTGAGCGGCGGCTTGATTCCAGTCAATAGACTCTGCGCAAATTCGACGGGAGAATGTTCAACTCCGAACGATATTTCGCAATGGTGCGGCGTGCGATGGCGATGCCCTTGTCCGTTAACATCTGCACGACCTCCTGATCCGACAAAGGCTTGTTCGGGTCTTCTCCCTTGAAGATATCCGCGATCATATCCTTCACACTCCGATTCGACATACCCTCCCCGGACGCCGTGGAGATGCCTGACGTGAAGAAATACTTCATCTCGAAGACCCCCTGGGGCGTCTGCATATACTTTCCAGACACCGCGCGGCTCACGGTCGTCTCGTGAACTCCGACCACCTCAGCCACCTGCACCATGGTGAGCGGCTTGAGAAAGGCCACGCCCTTATCCATGAACTCTCGCTGCCTCACCACAATCTCGATACCGATCTTACGAATGGTTTCCTGCCTTTGATGCAGGCTTTTGATCAGGAACTTCCCGGCACGTATCTTCTCCCGAATGTATTCGCGCACCTCCGATGAAGAGTCCGCCTGTGACATCAGGTCTTTATACGTGTTGCTGATGCGTAAGTGAGGGATCTGCTCATTGTTTGTAGTGACCAGATACTCATTCTCCTGCTTGACGACAAAAACCTCCGGCAAAACGTATTGATCATTGTCCGGCAGAAAAGCCCGACCCGGTCGCGGCTCCAGTAATCCGATCCGCGCGATTGCCTTCTGCACATCCACCACATCTTCCCCTGTGCCACGCGCAATTTCCGGCATGCGCCGCTTGCCCAACGCATCCATGTAACCATGAACGATCTTATACTCGAGGGTCTTCTGCTTCCCCAGACGCTGCATCTGGATCAACAAACACTCACGCAGGTCGCTAGCACCGACTCCTGGCGGATGAAAGCTCTGAATAATCTTCAACACCTCCAGAAACTCTTCCTGCGGCACCGCTGTGGAATACGACATCTCCTCGATAGTTGCTTTCAGGTAGCCATAGTCATCGATGTTCCCCACCAAAATCTCCGCCAGCGGACGTTGCTCCTCCGTCACCTCGGAAACTCGAATCTGCTCCATCAAATGTTCCTGCAACGACGTCCCCACCGTCATCGAATCAAACATGAACTGCCGCTTCTCCTCATCTTCCTGGCTGGCGCGCATGGGAATGTTCGTCTCCGCGAAATGATCTCTCCATTCCTGGTCAAGTTGAGTTAAGCGCTCGAACTCGGCTTGAAAATCATCCACAGGTTCCGTCGAAGGTTTCTCTGTGGCTGGGTCAAAATTTACATCCGCCGGCGGCTCCGTGGGATCGGCCGCCTCCGCCTTCGTAATAATCTGAGTGTCCGCCTCACCGCTGGGGCGCTCAGACTGCTCCTGGTCCTCCATCTGCACCTCCTCCAGCAAAGGATTTTGCTGGAGCTCCTGCTCAACCAATTCCTTCAATTCCATTGCCGGCGCTTGCAACAATGCCAGCGACTGTTGCAGTTGAGGTGCCAGCACCTGCTGCATCGACATTCTCTGAGATAAGAAGAGGCCTTGTGCCATTTGTTTAAATCCTACAACAGTTATCCCGTCCACTCAAGACAATACAGGCACACGAAATGCTTTTTCATGTTCCGTGCCATTACGGACCCGATTCTTTATAAATTTATTCCTTCCACGTCTCATCACCCTGGTCCATTCAGATTTGAGTTTGCCCAACCACTGCCAACTTCCTAACGTCCTCAGCGTGCCAGCGCGCCTCACCATCCTCGCCAGCGGTTCCAGCGGGAACTGCGCCTATCTCGAGACCGACGACACCCGCCTGCTCATCGATGCCGGCCTAAGCGCACGTCAAATACGCCAGAGACTCCTCGCTATCGGACGCACTCCGGAAAACTTAAATGGTATTCTCATCACCCACGAACACACCGACCACACTCAAGGCCTCGGCGTGCTCGCCGGCCGGTTGAACATCCCCATTTACTGCAATCGCCTCACCAAAGAAGCTATCCAAACTCAGTTCAAAAACCCGCTCGATTACCGACTCTTCACCACTGGTTCCACCTTCGATCTCGGCGAGGTATCGATCGACACCTTCAGCGTGCCCCACGACGCCTACGATCCCGTCGGTTTCCTCTTACGCACCACCTCGGGGAACATTGGCTTCCTTACCGACCTCGGCCATGCCACTCGCCTCGTCACCGAACGTGTACGCCTCGCCCACGTCCTAGTGCTCGAAGCCAATCACGACGTGAAGATGCTGCAAGACGACACCCGCCGCCCATGGGCCACCAAACAACGCATCCTCAGCCGGCACGGCCACCTTTCCAACGACGCGGCAGCCGCCCTCGCCAGCGAGGTCATGACATCTGACCTTCGTCACCTCTTCCTCGGCCACCTCAGCAGCGACTGCAACCGCCCCTCGCTCGCCCAAACCGTCGTCAGCGAAGCGCTCCAGCGTATCGGCGCCACTCACGCCACCGTGGAAGCCACCTCCCCCGACACCCCATGTGCCACTCTCACGCTGGAACGTGCCAACGCCCCAGCGCTCACCTCAACAGGATTACTTGGATTGACTTCACACTCCACAACTCGTTAATGTACCTAAGATGGTTTATCGGTCCTCTAAAACCTTGCTCGGGTTGACGCTCGCCGTGGTGCTCGGTGCCCACTGGCTGCTGCTTCAGTCGGTGGCTTGGGTGGGAATGGTCGTCTCATACTCGCAGAGCGCGCCGTTGACCGAGGCGATCTCGATGACCTTCGATGGCGAGCATCCGTGCAAGCTGTGTATCGCCGTCAAGGAAGGCAAGAAGGCCGAGAAAAAACAGTCCCTCGTGAAGTTCGAAGTGAAATTCGATTTCCTTTGCGCCGAGGCAGCCTGCTTCCTTCCGCCATCGCTCCCGTTCACGTTGCTTTCTCCTGGTTCCACCTTCGCCTCCGCTCGCTGCGAGGCGCCGCCCGGTCCCCCTCCCCGCTTCGCCTAATCCAGCCTCCTGACAACGGCATCCATCGGTGCCATTTCATCTCATTGTCTGCCTTTCGACGTTTCGGCGGATGATTCATCCCACAGTTGGTTTCTCTCTGAACGCGTTTTGCGTTCCTAAATGACGGTTATGCGGAAGCAACCTTTCGGTTTCACTCTTATCGAGCTCCTGGTGGTGATCGCGATTATCGCGATCCTCGCCGGGTTGCTGCTGCCAGCCCTCGGTCAGGCGAAGCAGCGCGCCCGCACCGTGACGTGTATCAGCAACCTCAAGCAGATTGGCCTCGCAGTGCATCTCTATGCGGATGACAACGACGACAGCTTCCCGCTTTCCGCCCACTCCAGAGCCTCTTGGATCGCCACCATCGCGCCCTACGTCGAGAGCAACCTGCTCTATCGCTGTTCCATGGATCGTCACCCGACCCGTCGCTACAGCTACTGCATCAATGATTTTCTGACTCCGAAACCATTCGGCGCACCCACTCTCAATTTCTCGAGAGTGACGAGCGTCCCTTC
>CAMCCU010000486.1 GCA_945872975.1 Pedosphaera parvula Ellin514 | reverse complement strand
TCGATGTCGTGCTCCAGCACGAGCGTGACGCTCTGCGGGCAGAAGGCTTCCTGCAACTGGCCGTCGTAGGTCCAGATCTCCTTCACAGTGCTCTTCATGCCGCTGGGCAAGACCATGACTTTTTGCCCGACCTTCACGATGCCACCCGCTATCTGGCCGCTCAGACCACGGAAGTCGTGCAGCGTTTTATCCGTGGGATTGTTCGGGCGATTCACCCATTGCACCGGGAAGCGGAAGCCGCTCAGGTTCCAATCGCTGGCGATGTGAACGGTCTCGAGATGGCCCAGCAGCGTCGGGCCGCAATACCAAGGTGTCTGCTTGGAGAAATCCACGACGTTGTCGCCATTGAGCGCGCTGATGGGGGTGAACTTCACGTCCTTGAACGCGTCGAGCTTGGGCAGGAATCCTTCGATGGCGTCGCGGATCTCGAGGAAGCGTTCCTCGCTCCAATCGACGAGGTCCATCTTGTTCACCGCGATGACGAGGTGAGGAATGCCGAGCAACGCCGCGAGATACGTGTGACGCCGAGTCTGCTCGATCACGCCGAGCCGGGCATCGACGAGGACGATGGACATGTTCGCCGTGCTCGCGCCGGTGACCATGTTGCGCGTGTACTGCACATGCCCCGGCGTGTCGGCGACGATGAACTTCCGCTTCGGCGTGGCGAAGTAACGGTAAGCGACATCGATGGTGATGCCCTGCTCGCGTTCGGCGCGGAGGCCGTCGGTGAGATTGGCGAGATTGATCTGCCCGCCACCGGTGATGTCGGCGGAGCGTTCGAGCGCTTCAATCTGATCTTCCATCAGCGACTTGGAGTCGTAGAGGAGCCGGCCGATGAGCGTGGACTTGCCGTCGTCCACGGAGCCGCAGGTGTTGAAGCGGAGGAGTTCGATGGGATGAGAAGTGTGGGACATGAAATAAAATATCAATTGCGCGGACGCAGGCGGGCAAGAATGTCATCCAATTTGGCGCGGCGACCGTGTTGTCCGGTCCAGTGATGAATGTAGTTCCAATCCAGATTCTCTTCCCCCTGCAAGGCGATGACGTCGCGCACGTCATCCAGGTCCTTGCCACGCGCCCAGCGAAGCTTGGTGACGATGACATCCTCCGCCGTCAGGACGGCGGTGGGCTGGCCTTCGTACGCGGTCGGACGACGGCGACGGAAGCGTTCCTGATCGTAAGGGTCATTGCTCAAGTGAAACAACTCGACCTCGAAACCGGATTCCTGATGCACAAGCGTGCTCCGATAAGTTCCAGTGTTCGTCTCGAAGGTCAGTTGATCATTCAAGGAAAAGTCGGGACCCAAAGCATTCAGGAAGAATTTCAAAAACGCGCCGGATGTCACCGCCAGAACAAGATCAGCATCCTTGGTCGAACGCGGGTCAGCGTAGTAATTTCGGGCGAAGGAACCGACGAGCATGTGAGCGATGCCGGCTTGGTTCAGCGCAGTGAGCACACGGGCCACGATGGTGTTGGCCGGAATCACGCGGGCTGTTCCTCCAGCTTTTTCTTCACCGCCAGTCGCCGCCTCAAAGCGGCCAACAACTCGACTTCACTCGCACCGGGCATTTGCTCTCGCAATGCAGTCAGGGTAATCGAACAAGCGTAATCGAAGAGTTCCGGGCCGGCCTTCATTCGGTCTTCAGGAGACATGGAACGCGCACGCGCCACGCGCTGCCAGTAAAGGTCATCTGCTAATTGTTGAAACTCATTCGACATGGCTCAGAAATACCCCTGCTTCTTCCGATCTTCCATCGCGGCTTCGCTGGCCTTGTCGTCGGCGCGGGTGCCGCGTTCCGTCACGCGGGCGGCGGAGATTTCGCCGATGATGTCGTCCACGGTGTTCGCCGGACTTTCGATCATCCCCGTGCTAATCATGTCGGCGATGGTGCGCACGCGGACGACCATGGTCTTGATCGGCTCCTTCACCGATGGACGGGCGCCGGCGTAGAGATCGGGCGTGGTCGCATCGGTGTGCGCGGGAGGAACGGGCAGCCATTGGCCGCCGCGACGGAAGCATTCGCGGGTGTGGCTGAAGTAAATGTTCGGCACCTCCAGCTTCTCTTTCTTGATGTATTCCCAGACATCCATCTCGGTCCAGTTGGAGAGCGGGAAGACGCGCATGTTTTCGCCGGAGTTCACGCGGGCGTTGTAGAGGTTCCAGATTTCGGGACGCTGGTTCTTCGGGTCCCACTGACCGAAGGCGTCGCGGAAGCTGAAGAAGCGTTCCTTCGCGCGGGCCTTTTCCTCATCGCGCCGTGCGCCACCGATGGCGCAGTCAAATCGGAACTCCTCGATGGCTCCCAGCAGCACAGGGATTTGAAGCTTGTTGCGGCTGATCTCGCCCGGTGACGGCGTGGCCGTGCCGTTGGCGATAGCCTGGTCCACGGTGCGGACGATCAGCTTCGCGCCAAGCTCCTTCGCGCGACGGTCGCGGAACTCAATCAGCTCGGGGAACTCGTGACCGGTCTCGACGTTGAGGAACGGCATCGGAAGATCCGACGGGCGAAACGCCTTCTCAGCGAGGCGCAGGAGGCAGATGGAATCCTTGCCGCCGGAGAACAGCAGCGCGGGCCGCTCAAACTCCGCCGCCACTTCGCGCATGATGTGGATGGCCTCGGTTTCGAGGTACTGAAGATGATCGAGATGATAACTGCTCATGAGATTGAAATCTTAGACACTGATTCCACGGATTGGCACGGATGGAACCGGTTCAATCCGTGTTCATCGGCGTCCATCCGTGGTTGAAAATCAGACTTTCGCCACAGCCTTTCCGCCCCAGGCGGCGTGCAGGCCGCACTCGCGTTTGTCGTCAGCCTTCGCCGGATCGAAGTAGTCCCACTCGTTCGGGAGACTGTGCTGCTTGATGTAGGCCTCCATCTCCGCGTCGCTCCAGTGAAAGAGCGGACTGACCTTGAGCGAGTTGAAATTGCCGTCGGGCGAAACGATGTCGAGACCGGCGCGGTTCGGGTTCTGAACTTTGCGCAGCGCAGTGATCCACACGGTGGGCGCGAGCTCCTTCATGCCGCGCTGGAACGGTTCCAACTTCATCACCGTGCTGAACGCCTTGATGCGCTCCTCGTTCTCCGGCGTCGGATCGGGCATGCCGCCGTGAACGGCGTCGTAGTGGGCGGCGGTGAGCTTTGGGATATAGGCTTTGATGTTGAGCTTGAGCTGCGCCTTGAGCTGCTCGGCGTGCTTGTAAGTCGCAGGACGATTATAGCCGTGGTCCACCCAGAGCACCGGGATGTCCGGCTGCACCTGCGTGATGAGATGCAGGATGACGGCTTCGTAAGGGCGGAAGTTCGTGGAGACAATGGCGCGTCCGCCGGCTTGAGAGACGGCCCATTTCACAACTTCGAGCGCGGGCGTGTCGCGCAGGTCAGCGTTGGCTTTGGCGATTTGATCAGGAGTCATGGCTGTAATTCAGGGTTCAGGGAGTCTTTCCAGATCGGCCAGATCTTTATGTCGGGCACTGGCCTGTTTGTTGGCCCGCAGATCGGCTAGTGAAATAATCTTCACCAAGACACCTTCAATCGTGCTTTCAAGGCGGCGCGGATAGGCTTGGCTGAAGTTTATGCCAGACGCATTCTGGAACACTTCAATCTTCTCGGGCACTCGGCCCAGGTAGAGCGATTCGTTGTTTTTCAAAAAATTCATGTCCAAACCGGCGAGATCCTCACCGAAGAAGCTCCGCACCGCAGCGAGCAACCGCTGAAAGTTCTCGTCCGAAACGGCGATCCAAAAAT
The DNA here is from genome assembly GCA_945872975.1 of Pedosphaera parvula Ellin514. Taxonomy (GTDB): domain Bacteria; phylum Verrucomicrobiota; class Verrucomicrobiia; order Limisphaerales; family JADJPG01; genus JADJPG01. The sequence goes on along the minus strand of CAMCCU010000486.1, from coordinate 581 downwards.
CAATATCCTCCGTGAAGCGATGGTAGCCGTAGAAGTTCACGGCGTAGCCACCCACGAGCAGGTACTCAACTTCGGCGCGGTTCAGGCACTCCAAAAACTCGCGGAATTCGGGCGTTAATTTTCTCTTCGCCATAAACTCGGATTCTCAATTCTTCCAGCGCCTCCATTCGTTCCTCCGGCGTGCGCGACCACCAGAAGTCGCGAAGCTCGATGTCGGCCTCGGCAAACGTGTGCGAGCCGAAGACCTGATACTCGGGATGCTTGATGCTCTTTTGGTTTTGGCTCACGGATGAAAGTGTATCAATTGTCAGCAGCCAAAGCCAGTCGTCCTGCGGAGTCGATGATTTGTTCAGCATTCATGTTAGGTCAGGGAAAATTGATCTGGAATCAGCGTTTTGGGAATGTGCCAGTGGGCGGCGGAGTGGGGTTTGAGCTTTGCATCAGGTCCACGAGACCTTTGTGATAAGCCAAGCCGAGAATCGTGCCTGCGATAATGAACGCCACAGCCGGCAGCGCCAGACAGGACGGACCGAAGCGCACATCAGCGAGATGCCCCAGCCAGCACCCGCTGCCAAAGGCAA
>CAMCCU010000485.1 GCA_945872975.1 Pedosphaera parvula Ellin514 | reverse complement strand
CGCGGCCCGGAATCACTTTTGCGGCGTAGCTGATGCCATTGGGCAAGCGGCGCGTGAGATCGAGCGAGCCGTCCTCGTGGCGATTCCATTCGAGCGGCGGGAGCTTGATTCCCTGTTTGTCGAAGATGGTCGGGATGTGCGTGTGTGCGAGATAGGTGAGCCCGAGGTTGGACCACAGCGCTTCCGGAACATCGACGACGACATGGCTCGCATCGTCCCACGGCGTGAAGACGCTGATCTTCGTTTCGCGCTGAGGAGCGAACGCGCCATCGAGAAAGCCGATGCGCGGATGGCGTCCGCCGGGGTAGGGGAGCGTCAGCAGCGGAGCGTTCGCCGGACGCGATGGTCGAGTGGCGGGCGTGATGTTGAAACGGGTGAGAGCGGTCTTGAGCGCGGCGGCATCCAGTCCGGTCGCAGTCCGAATCTCATCCGTCGTGAAGCGATGGTGCCAGGCCATGTTCTCCAGCCAGTATTTCAGATCCACGTCGTCTGTGGGTCGGCGGTAGGTGACGATCACCGTTTTTGAGATGGCAGAAATCGCGAGCGAAGCGAGGAGCGTCAACGCAACAAGACGGAAGTAGCGGCGTCCGGATCGAACTGGCTGACTGCCGGGAGACGAGGTGTTCACAGTGGCTATACCATGGCAGAAGCCTAGTGAGGTCAAGACGGGAACTCTTTGACTTGAGCGGACGGTGGCGCTTGCTTTACTCCTTCATATCCACTTCAGCGGTGGAGACCGGACCTTTCACGCCGAACCGATTGACCGTCCTCGCTTCGAGGCGATTGCGGCCCGGATGCACATCCCACACGAACTTCTCTCCCGTGACGTTCCATCCGCCGCGGTCGATGCGCAGTTCGTAGCGGGCGAAGTTCGGCGTCAGCGTCTTCAGTGTGACGTGAAGGCTTCCATCCTTCGCTTCGAGGTTTAGCGCCGACTGGCCAATGGGGAAGTAAGGATCAGCTGCCGGATTCTCCGGCAACGTCCGCACATGCCACTTGGTGCCGTCGCAAAGCGCGTCCTTCGTGATGAACATCTTCGCGTAATCGTAGCCGGCATCCATCAGGTCCGTATTCGGGATGTAGCCGATGAACCCGTATTTGTCCGGCTCATCCGGGTCGACCGTGAGGTTCCCGAAGTTCGCGAACTTCCCGAGCACGATCGGCAGGTCCGCCTTGCGATAGCGCCTCCGCTCCTTGCCGATCACGAAGACGAGATTCGTCCCGCCGCGATAGAACCATTCCTGCCGGATCTCCCACGCGTTGAGCGGCACGCCGTTCGTTTCCAGTGTCATGTTGCTCGTGGGATCGAACATCACCCACTTGCGATGCTGGTTGGACCACATCTCCGTGACCGAATGTTCTGTCGAGCCGCCATTCTTGTTCGCGCCCTGATGCCGCCGCAGCGCCAGCGACCGATCCACCCAGCCCAGGCTTGCCGCCGCCGACACGAGCACCTCCGCGTAGTGCGCGCAGAAGAACGTGTGCCCTTCGCCAATCGCGCCGAGGATGCCGAGCGCGCCGTGGCAATTCGTGGAAGGGCGTCCAAACTTCTTGAACTGCCGGTGGGTCCAGTCCAGCAACAGCACCTGCCGCTCGAACTCATCCTTGCCCGGCGCAATCACCGCCTCCAGCCCATGCCGCTCGCGCAGCTCCTTCAGCTTGGGATTCTCGAATGCATCGAACTTGAACCGCTTCGTGTAGTCGCTCTCCACGTAGGGCAACGTCTCCAGCCGCCGCACGGTTGCGTTCCGCCCGTTCAACTCGACGAGATCGCCGGTTCTCAAAAGTTCGGCCGAGTGCGCTCCAGGTGTCAGCGCCGCAAGAGCCAGAAGCCAGAGGAAGGTTTCGGAGAGCTTGTTCATGGAGTGAGGATAGGGTTTCTCTGGTGTATTCCCAATCCCTTCTTCGGCCACTTCGCACTCGCTCGCCGGGCGGATTTGGGCTAGAAGAGATGACATGAACATCCCGGGTTTCCTGCTCGCCTTGCTGCTTGTTGCGCCGGTCGTGGCGCGGGCCGGCGGCGTCTACTGGACGGACCGCGGGGCGAGCCAGTTGAAGCGGATGAATTTCGATGGGTCGAATCTGCAGACGGACGTGCTCAGCGGCGCGGTGACCTCGCCGGGCACCAACATTCGCGGGCTGGCGGTGGACAATGTGAACAACCGGATTTTCTGGGCGGACAATGGTAATGATCGGTTGCTGCGCGCGAATCTCGATGGCTCAAGCAGCACGATCCTCTACACGGTTGCGGGCGGTAATTCGTTTCCGGCGGATGTGCGCCTGGACATGGAGGGCAAGTTTTTCTATTGGTGTGATCAAACGCGGAATCGCATCCAGCGCTCGACGTTCGATGGAGCCTCCGTCACGGACATCATCACCAACGCAGCGCCCACCGGGCCTTACTTCATGGATCTGGACGTGCCTGCGGGAAAGATATACTGGGGCGACTTTGGCGGCGGGTCGATCTTCCGCGCGAATCTCGACGGCTCAGAGCGCGAGACGTTGCTCACGGGGAACAACAACACGCGCGGCGTGCGAATCGATCCACGCGAACGGATGCTTTACTGGATCAACCGCGACGATAAGAAGGTGCATCGCTGCCCGCTCTCAGCCTTCAACTCCCCACCCTCTCAACTCCCTCTTCCACTCACGCATCCGGCGGTGCAGACGCTCTACACGAATCTCGACACGCCGCACGGCCTCACGCTCGACATTCCGGCGCGCAAGATTTACTGGGCGGACACGGGAACGAATCCCGGCAATGGCACGGGCGGGCAATCGATCTGCCGCGGCGATTTCGACGGCAGTACGCCGCTGGAAATCCTCGCCACGGGCAACGAGCCGTGGGACGTGGATCTCGACTTGCGCTGCGCCAGCTACACGGAGTGGACGCAGCGTTGCTTCCGTCGCGATGCGACGCCGACGCAAACCGCACCGGACGCCGATCCGGATGGCGACGGGATTCCGAACACCGTGGAATACGCGTTCGATTTGTCACCGATGCACCCGGACGTTTCGAAATTACCCACGCTGTTCGTTCACGCGGGCGCCATCAGTCAGGAGAGGTATCAAGCGATTTACCATCCCCGTCGCAACGGAACGACCGACCTGCACTATGAGGTTCAAGTCTCGACAAACCTAACGCACTGGCTGGATGGGGTGACGATGGAAGCCGGGGCCGCGTCGCTGGGTGACGGAATGGAATCTGTGCTGACCCGCTCCACTTACAATGCGTTCAGCTATCCGATCCACTTCATGCGCGTGCGCGTGACGCTCGGTCCGTAGTCAGTTGGAATTCATTCCTTGGAGCCAGTTTCAAAACCCCTGTGTAGCCGCCGACGTGAGGAGGCGGACGCGTCGAAGTTTCTGAGAATCCGCCTCCTCACGTCGGCGGCTACCACACTCCGCGAGGGCTTTGAAAGAGCCTCCTTGGTTCCTCGATGTTTCCAGTGGAATAGGTGCGAGGCGGAGAATTCGGACATCCCGGAGGGATGGTAGAAGGTAGCCGGGGGTCGAGCGAAGCGATACCCCCGGTCAGGCGCGGTTAGAAGTTGCACCCCGGCGGGGTGCCAGAATCCGCTTCTGCCGCGCAGGATCTGGCATCCCGCCGGGATGACCGGGACCAGCCTGCGTCCCTTTTCCTATTCCACTGAAAATAGCAGAGAAATCATTCCTTCCAGAGGAGCGTTACTACTTCTCCGCAGCCAGCGACACACAGACGATCTCCTTGTCGTTGCGCACGTAGATGCACTTGTTCGCAAAGGCCGGATGCGACCAGACGACGTGGCGGCCGGGATCGCGGTTGTCCGGCTCGATGAGGCGTGCGCGGCTGAGTTCCTGATATTTCTCCGGCGTGAGCTTCGCGATGATGAGGTCGCCCTTCTCGCTGAAGATGAAGCTGCGCTCGCCATGCTTGATCACAAACGCGTGACCCCAGCGCTCTGATTTCCCGCTGGTCGGCGCGTAGGTTTCCCAGAGACGCTCGCCCGTCTCCAGCTTGAGACAGCGGAACTGGCCGTAGCTGCACGGGCTGTAGATGAAGCCATTCTCGATGAGCGGCGTGGCCATCACGCTGTGCAGTCCGTCGGTGTCCTTCTCGCTCACCTTCTGGCTCTGCCACACGACGGTGGGCTTGTCGGAATCCACTCGGAGACACAGCGAACCGTTGTAGAACGAGGTGAGGAAAAGTAGATCACCAACCTTGCGCGGCGCGGGAATCGTCATGCCGAAGCGAACGGACGGCGTGTGCGGATGCGTCCAGAAGACTTTGCCCGTCTCGGGGTCGAGCGCGTTGACGGATTCCGGATGCCAGATGATGAGCTGACGTTTCCCGGCGAATTCGTAAATCAT
>CAMCCU010000484.1 GCA_945872975.1 Pedosphaera parvula Ellin514 | reverse complement strand
GCATGAGGCTCTGGTCGGAAGAGCGCCGGCTGCACACGCTCGAACTGCTGCTCACCATGCCCATCACGCCGTGGCAGGCCATCGTCGGCAAGTTCATCGCGTCGTGGCTGTTCCTGATCATCGCGCTGGCGCTGACCTTCCCGGTCGTCGTCACGGTCTGCTATCTGGGCAACGCGGACCTCGGCGAAATCTTCACCGGCTACGTCGGCAGCGCACTGCTGGCGGGGGGCTATCTCGCGGTGACGAGCATGACCTCGGCGTTCACGCGCAACCAGGTCATCAGCTTCATCGTATCCGTGGTGGTCTGCTTCTTCCTGCTGCTCGCGGGTTTCGAGCCGGTGACGAATCTGTTGCCGGACGCGCTGGTGGGAATCGTGACGAGCCTGAGCTCGCTCACGCATTTCATCGCGTTCCAAAAGGGCGTGATTGATTCGCAGGACGTCATCTACTTCGGGACGCTGATCGGGTTCGCGCTCTTCCTCAACGGCGTGATCATCCGGAACCTGCGCGCGGGTTGAACGACGAGTCGAGACGACGTTTTCAAACGAGAATTATCAGTCATGAAAGAGAAGAAACTAGAGACGCTTGTGTTCTCCACGGTCGGCGTGGTGGTGATGTTCATCATCGTGGTCGCCGTCAACCTCATCGCCTCGGCGCTGAAGACGCGCGTGGATCTGACGGAAGGCAAAATCTACACGCTCTCCCCCGGCACCAAGGCGATCCTCAAGAAGATCGATGCGCCGGTGGAAGTGCGATTCTATTACTCCCAAGGCCAGTCGCGCATTCCGTCCCAATACAAGGCTTACGCGAAGCAGGTCGAGGATTTGCTCAACGAATTCCGTCAGTACGCCGGTGGCAATCTTGAAGTCAAGAAGCTGGACCCTGAGCCGGATTCCGAAGCGGAAGACCTCGCCAATCTCGACGGCGTGGAAGGGCAGATGGTTGAAACGGGCGACAAGTTCTATCTCGGCATCGCCATCAGCCTCGATCCGCAGAAGGTCGCGCTGCCGTTCCTCCCGCCGAACCGCGAGCGTCTGCTCGAATACGATCTCGCCCGCGCGATTTCGCAGGTGCTCTCCACGAACAAGCCGGTCATCGGCGTGATGACGCCGCTGCCGGTCTTCGGCATGCAGATGCCCCCGCAGATGCGGATGCAGATGGGCGGACAGAACCAGGAACCGTGGGCGTTCATCTCCGAGCTCAAGCGCGACTTCGAGGTGAAGCAGGTCGCGATGGAAGCGGACAAGATCGATGACGACATCAAGGTCTTGATGGTCGTGCATCCGAAGGACATCAAGGACGCCGCGCTCTTTGCCATCGATCAGTTCGTGATGCGCGGCGGCAAGCTCATCGCCTGCCTCGACCCGATGTGCCTGGCGGATGTGCAGAAGCAGAACCCGATGATGCCGATGCCGGGCGCGCCTTCCAACCTGGAGAAGCTGCTCAAGACGTGGGGCATCACGTTCGACACGACGAAGGTCGCGGCGGATATGAACTTCGCCAAGCAGTTGATGGTTCGCCAGGGCGCAAAGCCCGAAACCATTCCCACCCTGTTGTTCCTCTCCGCGGCCGGCATCAACAAGGAGGACGCAGTCGCGGCGCAGGTGGATGAAATCCTACTGCCGTTCGCGGGCGTCTTCACGGGAAGTCCGGCGGCTGGCTTGAAGCAATCTATCCTGCTCAAGACGTCGAAGAAGTCCCAGCTCGTCGAGCCGTTCATGTCGCAGATGACGCCGTCGAAGATCGTGGATGACTTCAAGGAATCCGACACGGTCTATGCGCTGGCGGTTCGTCTGGAAGGCAAGTTCAAGACGTCGTTCCCCGATGGTAAGCCGAAGGCGGATGACAAGGATGCGGAGAAGAAGGACGAGAAGAAGCCGGACGACAAGCCGGGCGATTCCTTGAAGGAAACCAAGGCGGACAATGCAGTCCTGTTGATCGGCGACACGGACTTCCTCTCGGATCAGTTTTCGGTGCAGGTCCAGAATTTCTTTGGCCAAAAGATGGTTACGCCGCGCAATGGCAACCTCGCTTTGACGCAGAACATCGTCGAGCAACTCGCGGGCGATCAGAACCTCATCGGCGTGCGCAGCCGCGGCACGTTGAACCGTCCGTTCACTGTCGTGCAGGAAATGCAGGCGAAGGCGAACGCGCGCTTCCAAGCGGAACTCGCGAAGGTGCAAAAAGAGGTCGATGAGACCAACCAAAAGCTGAACGAGATGCAGGGCAAGAAGCAGGGCAACCAGCGCTTCGTGCTCTCTCCGGAGCAGCAGGCGGAAATGGACAAGTTTAAGAAGAATCGCGCGGAAGCGAACAAGAAGCTGAAGAAGGTCCGCCGCGAACTGGCGCAGGATATTGAATCTCTGGAACTGCGAACCAAGGTCATCAACATCGCCGGCATGCCGATTCTCGTGACGCTGCTGGGCATCGGGCTGGCTGTGGTTCGGAAACAAAAGACGAAGGCACAATGAACCGGAAACAACTGACTCTTTTGCTCGTGGTGGGCGCCATTCTCGGCGGTCTGGGCTGGGTGGCCTATCAAAAGAAGGCCGCGCCCTACAAGGAATCCGTCCAGAAGATGGGTGGCAAACTTCTCCCGAACTTTCCGCTGAACGATGTCGAACAGATCGTCGTGAAGCAGGGCCAGTCGGAGTTGACCCTGGCGAAGAAGGACGACGTCTGGGTGGTCAAGAATCGCGGCGATTATCCGGCGAACTTCGACACCATCAGCGACGTGCTCCGCAAGTTCTGGGAGCTCAAGGTCGCGAAGCCGGTGAAGACCGGTCCTTCCCGTCTGCCGATGCTCGAACTCGTCGCCCCAGACAAAGGCGCGGGCACGCTGGTCGAGTTCAAGGACAAGTCCGGCAAGGCTATCAACTCGGTGCTGCTGGGTGCCAAGAGCATGAAGCAAGGCGGCGGCGATCCGCAGTTTGGCGGCGGCCCGATGCCGGATGGGCGCTACGTGATGGTCGGCTCCGATGTGCAGACTGTTTCGTTGGTGACCGAGCCGTTCTCCAACGTGGAGGCGAAGCCGGAGGAGTGGCTGGACAAGAAGGAATGGTTCAAGGTCGAGAAGTTGAAGTCCGTTTCCGTGACCGCCGCGAGCCCGACGAACAGTTGGAAGCTCTCCCGCGAAAGCGAGACGGGCGAATGGAAACTGGCCGACGCGAAGCCCGGCGAGCTTCTCGACAACGGGAAGAGCGGTTCAGCGGCGAGCGCGCTGTCGTATCCGTCCTTCGCGGATGTCGCGACGAACACGTCACCGGAAGCGACCGGCATGGACAAAGCCATCGTCGCGCGTCTGGAGACGTTCGATGGGTTTCTCTTCACGGCCAAAGTCGGCGGCAAGGCGGGCGAGGAGAATCAATATTTCCAGATCGCGGTGAGCGGCGAGTTCGCGAAGGAACGCACGCCCGGCAAGGACGAGAAGCCTGAGGACAAGGACAAGCTCGACAAGGAATTCAAGGATAGCCTGACGAAGCTCCAGGATAAATTGAAGGCTTACAAGACGCACGAGAAGTGGACCTTCATCGTGACGAAGTGGACCGTGGACGCGTTCCTCAAGGACCGCCGGGATTTGCTGGCGGACAAGAAGGAAGAGCCGGCTGGTGAAGCCAAGCTGGATGCGAAGCCGCCGCTGAAGTAGTCCTCGATTTCTGATTTCACCGAACCCCTGCGAGCGAAAGCCGCAGGGGTTTTCTTTTGGAACCGAAGGTTGAGAAGCGCTCTACACGTCGGGAACGGTCAGGGCCTGGCCGTTGTCGCTGTGATCGAGCTTGAGGATGAAGGAGACGGCGCTCTCGGCCCAGCGGGTGGCGGACGGATAGTGCGCGGCGGATTCGCCGAAACAGAGCTGAAGCATGTCGGTGTTGATGATGCCGGGATTCAGCGCGACGGCTCCCAGCCCTTCCGGGAGCTCCATGGCGAGGGCTTGTGTCATGCCTTCGATGGCCCATTTGGTGGCGACGTACGGCCCGACATCTTTGTCGGCGGAACGGCCCCAGCCTGAGCTGATGTTCACGATCAAGCCGTGGTGCTTCTTGATCATGTTCGGGAGGAAATGGCGGATGACATTCGCCGTGCCCTTGATGTTCACGTCGATGACGTTGGAGAAATCCTGGGCGCTTACTTTCCACAGGGAAGCGGGCGGGTTGATGATCCCCGCGTTGTTCAAGACGAGGTCAGGAGCACCGCATTTCTTGTGCAGGCGTGCCGCCCAGGTCTGCACCTGTTCATCGGAGGTGACATCGACGACTTCGAAGTCGTGACGTTTGGTGCATTTCGCGCGGAGCTGCTCGATGGCTTCCTGATTGCGTCCGCAGCCGAGGACCGTGTGGCCCAAGGCAATGAA
>CAMCCU010000483.1 GCA_945872975.1 Pedosphaera parvula Ellin514 | reverse complement strand
GAGCGCGCCGAGGACGCCATCGGACTGGCCGCCTACAACATGGATTCACACAACATCCAGCGGCTGGTGAAGAACGGGCGCGCGGAAAATGAAGGCGACGTGCAAGTCCCACCCATGCGCCCCTACCCCATTTCGTATCGCTCCCTCGTGCCCAAGCGCAGCGAAGCCGAGAACCTGCTCGTCCCGATCTGCCTCTCCGCGTCCCACATCGCCTATGGTTCCATCCGCATGGAACCGGTCTTCATGATCCTCGGCCAGTCTGCCGCCACCGCCGCGTGCCTCGCCATCAAGGACAATGTGAGCGTGCAAAAAGTGGATTACTCAAAACTCCGCGCCCGCCTCCTCGCGGACCAGCAGGTCCTGGAATGGCAAGCTACCTCAACTTCCAAGCCCACCACGGCGACGCCGGCGACGAAGCCTGTAAAGCCTCGTTGACTGCTCCCTGGCTTCAAAGTCGCGGCCCATCAGCTCGCTACTGCCCTGCGCTCGCGATCCGGTAGAAGCAAGCCACTCCCACAGGCGGCTTGGAGTCGATAACCTCAAACACTCCGGCACCGAGTTCCACCGCAGTGCCGACATATTCCCAATCCGCCAGGTTGGTCGAACGTTCAACCCGGCAGGTCGCGCCGTGCGGCCCATGACCGCTTACCCGAATGCCACCACCGGCAAGAACCGACACGGCATCAACGCTCATGAAACTCACGGAGACTGATCTGATCGTCGCTTGAATCTTGAGACCCGTCTCCGGCAGGCCGTTGGTCCCGCGTCCGGCGACGAAATCGATCCGGTCACCTGCCGCAAACGCCAGCATGTTTGAGTAACTCGTGCTGGAATTCGGCGGCACCAGCCGACCAAACAATTCGACGCCGTTTTTCACAACATGAAAATCCGCATCAGCCGATCGCGTGCTGTCGTAGAGCGAACGCACTGCGGTCTCCAACTGATACAATCCACCGGCTCCCACCGGCACAGTGAAGCGGATGGAGGCGAAATCGTGCGGCGTGGCATCGGGATTGGATCCGAAATAAATCGTCCCCGCCGGAGCATTGAACAGATACGACACCGCGGTACCCGGCCCGTTTACCTTCGCCACAAATGGCTTCGCGTCATTCAAGAACCAGACCGAGATCGGCACTCCATTCTCCGCTCCGAAGCTTTTCGTGGTGTTCAGCAGCTCAAAGTTTCCACTGAGGCTCCCGGTCACGTGGCCATAGCTCCAGACGCCGGACGGATTCGCCGACGCCGAGAAGTCCTGCGACACATCGTAGACGAGCGGCGGCGGCTCGTTCGTCACACACTTTCCGTTTGAACCGCTCCGGTAAATGGACGCGATCTCGGTGGTTGAAAGCGCCCTCTGATAAAGAGAGAACTCATCCAGTAATCCTTCAAAGCTATCTAGCTGGTCACTGGGTGCAGGCCGACGGCCGAGATAAAAATCAAAGTTTGTTTCAGGTGAAAACTCGCCGACCACCTCCTCGCTGACCACGGATCCGTTGAGATATAGCTGGACGGTCTCACTCGCCCTAACGTAGTTCATGGCGACGTGGTTCCACACTCCGAACGGCACCTCCGTGGTCGACATCACCAAGTGCCAACCCCCACCCGGGCTCGTGAGATTTGCGTAGAGCCGATTATTTACAACCCAGAAGTGCGAGCCCCACCGACTCCCGTCACTCCACTCCGCGATGGGCGCGCTGGGCGCAGTGCCCGTGCGCAGAATCCAACCCGCCACCGTAAATCCATCGCCCGTCCCGACATCAAGACTCGGGCTCGCACCAAACTTCACTGCGCCCTCACCGTCGTTCGGGAACGCGAACGCGTTGCCCACCTTGCCCGCCGCATAGCTGACGCCCCCCGACATCACGCCCTGGTTCAAGCCCGCCCGATCCGCGACGTTGCCCTCAGCCGCCCACCACGACACGAGGTCCGCCGGAGCAACGACGCAATTCGTCGATTCCACCGGCTGAACAGTCACAGTCGCGACAGCGCTAACCGCGGAGCCATTCAGCCCCGTCACCACTACCGAGTATTCGCCCGCGTCGGCGAGATTCACGCTGGCAATGTGAAGCGTGGCACCAGTCTCGTAGGCCAGGTCTTCGCCGTTCTTTCGCCATTGGAACGTTGGCGGCAGTGACCGGTAACGGACGGTGTATTGCCACGCCGTCGCTTGGGACACATCGCTCTCTTCATTGATCACGATCTCAACGCTCGTCGCGTCGCCTGGCCCGTACGAAACCATAAACTGACCAAAGCCAGCGGAGGCCTCGTCGAAGATCAGTTGTCCCTCGTAATAAACCCGAACCGAGTCTGGCAGCGTAAAAAGGTCGCACTCCAGGAGCAGCAGCCCGGCTCGATGGCCCGTTTGAAACATGAAACGATCTGCTCCGGCTCCCGTTGCCGTCCTCGACGCTGTCGGGGGCAATCCCACGACACAATCCTCCGCGCCAATGGCCAGGGTCATCGGGTCTCCCACCGTCAATGCGACGCTTCTCGGCTGCTCGCGAATGATCGGAGCACAGGCGGTGTTGATACCTCCGAGGGTGGCGATTGCGTCCAACGCCTGAGCCGATGCGACGTTACACATGCCGTCCGTGACCAACCCGACCACGGCGAGTCCCATAGTCAGGAATATTCGCTGCACGCCCGTTACTTTGCCTTGAAAACGATACATAGCTTTCTTGTCCTTCGGGTTGTTCTTTCCGGGCATCTTACCAATCCACTTCACCGGGAAAAGTCCGAACTCAGGGAACTTTCCAAGCTTGCCCACACCCCTGCCCCGCTCGCACATTCTCCGCCGACACGATGGCCGAAGCCGCACAACCGAAAGTCAGCATCATCATCCCGACGCTCAATGCCGGGGCGTTGCTCGACAACTGTCTCGCCTCCATCGCGTCCCAAACTTATCCGCGCGACCGCATCGAAATCATCCTCGCCGACGCCTTCTCGAAGGACGCGACGCGCGACATCGCCAAGCGCTACGGCGCCATCGTGCTCGACGACACCGGCAAGAACATGGAGGAAGGCAAACGCCTCGCGCTCCGTCACGCGACTGGCGACTTCATCATGTTCGTCGATGCGGACAATGAACTGACGCATCGCGATTATCTCGAACTCGCCATCCGCGCTCTCGAAGCCAATCCCCAGGCGCTCGGCGTGGAGAGCTACTATCTGCCATCCGCGAAGATGAGCTCCTTCTGTCGCTACGTCACCGCGCGGCTGCACATCAGTGATCCCATCTGCTGGTTGATGACGACGAACCCGCACCTTGTCGGACGCGATGGCGAAGTGGAGCGCTGGACCTTGCCCGATGGTTCGTTCAGCTATCCGCTCGGCGCGAATGGTTTCGTCTTCCGCCGCGCGGATCTCGAATCCGTGCAGGCCGGCGATCATTTCCAGGACACACACGTCGCGCTCCATCTGATGCGCGCCGGCAAGCGCGAGTGGCTGCGCATTCGCGGGCGCGGCGTCCACCATTACTACATCCAGACGCTCTGGGCCTTCGTGCAGAAGCGTCGGCGCGCGACCGTCCACTTCCTCCGCGTGCAGGAGGAGATGCCGGTGAACTGGATGAAGGAGAAGCCGCCCGTCCCGACCTGGCTGGCCGGGCTGTATTGCCTCTCGTTCTTCGGCCCGCTTTATCACGTCGTGCGCGGCCTGCTGCGCGACGGCGACGCCGCATGGCTCTGGCATCTGCCCGCGAGCTACGGAAGTTTCATCGGCGCGGCCTGGGGCGTGTGGACTTACAAGATGAACAAAGGCAACCGCGGACTCATCGCGGATTTGCAGGTGAAGCAGACGTTGAAGAAATGATAAACACCAAGATCCAAACACCAACCCGCAAGCTCCACGATGAGCAGGCTTCGCATCGCTTGAAAGTGTCCGGGGATTGGGAGTTTGGCGTTTGTAGCTTGCTTGGATGTTGGTGTTTGGTTTTTGGAGTTTGCTAATGCGCCTTCACCTCATCACCAACGGCGTCTTCACCACCAGCATCGCGGGCGGCGACATCCATTTCCTCAAGCTCGCCGAAGGGGCGGCGCGCGCGGGCTACGAGCTGAACTTCTTCGGCGGCCACGCGCTGAAGGAAGTCATCGCCCAGCACAAGCTCCCCGGCACCGTCACGCTGACCGACGACGCCAAGATGCCGAAGGTGAACCAGGGCGCGCTCGGCGGACAGTTCGCCATGTTCCGCGACATGTATGGACGCTACCGCCGCACGCTCGCGCAGCTCAGCGTCATCCGGCCCGAGGATTACGTCTATGCGGTCAGCGATTACTGGTTCGACGTGATCCCCGCCGTCCGTTCCGCCTCGCAGCGCAAGATGATGGTGCTGCACATGGAAGCCCCGCGCCTCGGCCAGATCATCAC
>CAMCCU010000482.1 GCA_945872975.1 Pedosphaera parvula Ellin514 | reverse complement strand
AGCAGGAGAAGGAGAAGAAACGCATCGAGAAGGCGCAGAAGAACCCGGAGTTTCAAGGCAGCGTGAAGCAGGCTTACTCCAGCCTCGACACGTTGAAGGCGTATTCCGACTACGTGAATCCCTTCACAGTGTATCTCGATGGATTGATCTTTCTGGCGAACGGCGTGGATGCCTCGGACCTGGAGCGGGCGCGAAAATCCTTCGAGCGCGTCGCGGCGTTCACGGACAACAACCGCTTCGTGAAGGCCGACCTCGACAGCCTGGAAGCGTTGGGACGCGGCAAAGCTCCGGAGAAGCTGACCTACATCATTTTCGAGAACGGCCGCGCGCCCGTCCGGGATCAGGTGCGCATCGACATCCCGATCTTCTTCACGCGCCTGTCCTACATCGGGGCGGCTTTCCCGAAGCTCGAATTGCAGGGCGGCCAGTTGAGCGCGTTGAAGGTGACTGCGGGCGGGACGAACGACACCACGGCGCTGCTGGCAAGTGTGGATTCCGTGATCGCGCAGGACTTTAAGAACGAGCTTCCGACCATCATCACCAAGACCATCGCGGCGACGGTGGCCAAGGGAGCCGCCGGCTATGCGCTGAATGAAGTGGCGAACCAGGAAGGCGGCGGCATCGCCGGATTGATTAGCCAGATCGGAACCGCCGTCTATCAATTGTCAGTGAACATCGCCGACCTGCGAACATGGACCACGTTGCCGAAAGAATTTCAGATTTGCCGCATCCCGACGCCGGCGGACCGGAAGGTCGAGCTGCACGCAATGGGCTCCGGCCAGCAGGCGGTCGTGACGCTGGACGACGGTTTGATCAATCTGATCTATGTCCGCTCGACTTCAGCCGGCGGACCAATGTTTGTCTCCCAAATGAAACTCAAATAGACTACCGAACCAATATGACGATACGAATGACTCAAACAATTGCTGGCGCCGCATTGCTCGCCAGCGTTCTCCTGACGGGCGGCTGCAAGACCACCGTGAACACCGTCGAAAGCGCCCAGCCCACCGCGAAGAAAGAAATGGTGGCGGACAAGCGCGTCATCACGGACTCCAGCCTCGCAAGCAAGGTTTACGTGGTCGGCGTGAACGAGGCGAAGACTCCTGGCGGCCTGATCCAGATCCAGCTCGAAGTGGTGAACCAGACAAGCTCCAGGCAGCGGTTTACCTACCACGTCCAGTGGTTCGATGCCGCCGGCATGCAGCTCAGCTCCACGACCGCCGCGATTCTTCCCTGCGTCATCGAGGGCAAGGAAACGCGCTACCTGTCCGCAGTGGCCCCGCATCCAGCGTGCAAGGATTTCCGCGTCCAGTTCCTGGAGAACTCCAAGTAATTCTTCATTCCAAAAATCTCCACCATCATGAAAAAGCACTTTCTCCCTCTCGCACTCATCACCCTGACGCCTCTCATTTGGACCGGCTGCTCCTCGGGCGGCGCACGTCGCATTGACGCCGGTGGCCGCGAAAGCGTCACCACCATCGGCCATGTGGACATCCAGGATTTCGTCGCCGCAGCCGAGGCATCCGTCGGCAAACTGCTCGCTTCCGGCGCGCTCGACAAGGTTCCGAATCCGCCGGCGATCCTCGCGATCAGCTCCGTGCGCAATCAGACCGGCCAGCAATTCGACACCGACCTGCTCACCAAGAAGATTCGCGTGAAGCTCAACACCAGCGGCAAAGCGCTGACGACGACGACAGTCGGTCTCGACGGCGTGGCGGAAGATCCGCTTGCCAAGCAACTCCAAGGCGAGCGTGAGTTGTTGGAGAAGAAAAGGGACAACGTCACGCCGAACTTCACCTTGTCCGGCAAAATCATCGAGACGCGCGCCCGCGCCGGGGACGTCCGTCAGTCCACGTTCAGCTTTCAACTCTCGCTCACCGACAAGCGCGGGCTGGCCGTCTGGGAAGGCGAAGAGGAAATCACCAAGCAGGGCAAGCGTCCGTCCGTTGGCTTTTAAGTTCTGACTTCCAGCGAATCCGTCTCGCACAAACGCCGCCTCGGTTTATTCCGAGGCGGCGTTTTGTTTTCCGTATCGCGCAATCCAGCTTACTCGTCGTTGCTGAAGATGCCCTGGAGCGCGCTGACGTCGTGGCGGTTCGTGAAGGACTGGAACGGCTCGCCGTCATTGCGATGGCGCAGATAGCCCTTCAACATCCGCTCCAGCGTCGGCTTGAGATCGTTGCACGAAACGCCTTGAAAGATCTGACGGCCAATCGCCTGACGTCCGCCAAAGCCGCCGCCAACGAAGACGTGGTAACCGTCGAAGGATTCGCCCGCGACCTTCACCTTCGCACCGAGCAGCCCGATGTCGCCCATGTAATGCTGCGCGCAGGAATTCGGGCAGCCGGTGAGGTGGATGTTGATCGGCTGGTCCAGCTTCACGCGCTTGTCGAGATAGTCGGCGAGTTCAAGCGCGTGGCCCTTGGTGTTCGCAGCGGCGAACTTGCAGTAGGAACTTCCCGTGCAGGCGATGATGCCGCTGCGGAGATTCGACTGCTGCCAGTGCAGGCCCATCTTCACGAGCGCCTTCTTCACCGTCTCCACAAAGGCATCGGGGATGTTCGGGATGATCAGGTTCTGCCAGACGGTCAGGCGCACTTCGCTCGATCCGTAAAGCTCGGCAATCTCGGCAAGGCGAAGCATCTGCTTCGGCGTGATCTGGCCGACGGGAATCGCGACGCCGATGTAGTTCAGCCCTTTTTGCTTTTGCGGGAATACGCCGACGTGGGAGTGGGGGACGAGAGACGGGGCGGAGTGATGGAGTGATGGAGTGGTGGAGTGGTGAGATTGCGTCAGTCCATTACTCCAATACTCCATCGCTCCATTCCCCGGCCCCGGCCCCGGCACCCGAAGCAGTTTGTAGCCGAGGAGCTTTTCCGTTTCTTCCAGATACTTCTCCAGCGTCCACGTCTCCAGCAGATGTTTCAGCCGCGCCTTCTTGCGATCACTGCGGTTGCCGTTGGCGATATAGACCCGGACCAGAGCCGCCGTGACCTTCAGCACTTCGTCCGGCTTCACCAGCACGTTGATATCGCGCGCGAAGGCTTTGTGGCCCGTCGCACCACCGAGCGCGACGCGGAAGTAGATCCCCGGTGGAATGCCGGCCGATACGACGACGCTGTCTTCCGTCCCTCTCCCCTCAACGGGGAGAGGGATTGAGGGTGAGGGGTGAGATTCACCAACAGCACTTGGTGTTGTCGCAAAGCCAGACTTGATCTCACCCCTCACCCCTGCCCTCTCCCCGTTGAGGGGAGAGGGAGAAACGCGCACCGCCCGAAGCCCGATGTCGTTCGTGTCCTCCACCGTTCCGATCAATCCACCGCCGTCGAAAGCGATGTTGAATTTGCGCGGGAGATCGTAGAACGCTCGGTCGTTGAGAATGATTTGCCCGAGCTGATGGCAGAGCGGCATCGTGTCGATCAGCTCGTGCGGGTCAATCCCCGCCGTCGGATTCGCGGTGAGATTGCGGATGTTGTCCGCGCCCGCTCCGCGCGTGTGAAGCCCGACGCTCTGGATGCGCCGCAGGACTTCCGGAGCATCCTTCATCTCGATGAGCCGGATCTGAAAGTTCGCGCGCGTCGTGATCTGCACGTAGCCGCTCGTGAGTTCCTGGGCGACGCGCGCAATCTCACGGAGCTGAAACGTCTGGAGTTGTCCGCCGGGAATGCGGAGACGCGCCATGAAGGCTTCCTTGTTCGGGGTGAGGAAGAAGAGCCCGTTCCACTTGAAGCGGAAGAGCGCCTCCTTGTCGGGCGCTTTGTTGGCAGCAGCGTGTTCGAGCAGGACATCGAAGGCATCGAGCGGATGCAACTCGCGCTTCACCCGCTCTTCAAAGATCAAGTCAGCGGCCAGCGCTTTTGCCGGCTGCGCAGCGGGGTTCGGCTCGACGTCGGCGAAGGACAGTCCGCGATTGCGCAGTCCGGTGAAGAGCCCTTCCAGATAAGCGGACTGCTCGCCGTTCAGCTTTTGTCCGGCAACTTCGGTGAAGGGCAAGGTGGCGTTGCTCATCTAGTAAACATCCCGTTGATAGCGTTTGTCGGACTTCAGCTTCGCGACGTAAGCCTTCGCCTCGTCCGCCGTCTTGCCGCCGGCGTTCTGGATGATCTCGTGCAACGCCGCATCCACGTCCTTGGCCATGCGCTTCGCATCGCCGCAGACGTAGAGGTGGGCGCCATCTTCCAGCCAACGCCAGAGTTCAGCGGCCTGTTCCATCATCCGCGTCTGGACGTAAATCTTCTCGGCTTGATCACGGCTGAAGGCGGTGTCGAGTCGCGTAAGCGAACCTTCCGCCAGCATGGCCTCGAGCTGCTCGCGGTAGAGGAAATCGCACGCCGCCTTCTGGTCGCCGAAGAAGAGCCAGTTCTTTCCCGTCGCACCGATGGCACGGCGCTCTTC
>CAMCCU010000481.1 GCA_945872975.1 Pedosphaera parvula Ellin514 | reverse complement strand
GGCGGATCGCCAGCCTTCGCGGGTTCCCAGCGCGGCGTGTAATCGCTCTGTTGCGGAGGCGTGGCGAAGATGGGTTTCACAACAGTGCGCTTCGCCAGGACGAGGAGCTGCATGGGCGCGAAAGTGACGAGCTCGACGCGGGAACGAATCGTGTTCGGGTCCGTGACTTCATACCAGCCGCCGTAGGGGCCGACCATGTGCAGGATCATGCGCGTGATCTCGTAGCCGTTCTCGGGACTGAGCGCGCGGTAGAAGAGCTCGGGGCTGAACTGGTAGAAGCCGTGGCCGCACCAGTTGTTCGCGCAGGTGTGAAAGAGGATGTGCCCGCCGGGCTTCACCATCTCCATGCAGCTCTGGAGCGCGAGCGGAAAGTTGAAGACGTGCTCGAGCGTGCCGCCATCCACCACGAGGTCGAAACGTTCCTTCAACGTCGAGACGAGCGGCTGGTTCAAATCCTGAACGAAGGTCGCGCCCTCAAAGTCCGACGCGTCGAGCGAATGAACTTTCTTCGCGCCGAGGCTGAGGAAGCACGGCTCGGCGTAGAGCGCCTTGGCGTCACCCTTGAACGCTGCGGCGGAGAAGTCATGCGCTTCGAGCACCTCAACCATTTTCGCCGGGAAGACGTTCAGGTCCTGTCGTCCGAGCGTGATCACTTCGCCGAAGTCCACCCCGCGCTTGCGGGCGTCGATCAGGAAGCGGACGGCGTTGATGTCTAGTCCCATGCCAGTCCTTGGTTGGAGAAGGTGGACGAGAGGCGGGGAGAAAGGATGAGCGCCCTGCGGGAAGCGCAGTCTCGGAGCGGCGTATGGCGGTGCGTCACGGCGCGGACTTTAGAAAACCGATGGAAGCACTGTCCAGAACTTACCCAGCCTGGCGCACGGCCAAGTCGGGACTCGACGACATCTCGCCGTGCCGGTTAGAAATCTGGCGGACACATTATGGCCAAAACACCGAAACCCCTTGTCGGAATCATCATGGGCAGCCAGTCCGACTGGGAAACCATGCAGAACGCCGCGATTCAACTGGAGTCGCTCGGCGTGCCGTTCGAGGCGCAAGTCGTCTCCGCGCATCGCACGCCCGATCTCCTCTTCGATTACGCGTCGAGCGCCGCGGAACGCGGGCTCGAAGTTATCATCGCCGGCGCTGGCGGTGCCGCACACCTGCCCGGCATGTGCGCTGCGAAAACGGAACTGCCCGTGCTCGGCGTGCCCGTGGAATCCAAATCGCTCAAGGGCATGGACTCGCTGCTTTCCATCGTGCAAATGCCCGGCGGCATCCCGGTCGGCACGCTCGCGATCGGCAAGGCCGGAGCGATCAACGCCGCGCTGCTGGCGACCGCCATCCTGGGCAACAAGTATCCCAAGTTTCGCAAAGCCTACGAAGGCTTCCGCCGGCAACAGACGGCGAAGGTACTGGCTGATCGCAAGCCGAAGAGCGCATGAGCCCGCTGCACCCGACCATCCTTCCCGGCGCCACCATCGGCGTGCTCGGCAGCGGACAACTCGGCCGCATGTTCGCCCTCGCCGCGCGCGAGCTGGGCTATCGCATCTTCATCTACTCGCCGGACAACGACACGCCCGCCGGCCAGATCGGTGACCAGGAATTCGTCCATGCCTACACGGAGCTCGACAAGATCCGCGAGTTCGCCCAGCAGGTCCAGGTGGTCACGTTTGAGTTCGAGAATGTGCACTCCGACTCGACGTCTGCCGCAGCGGAATTTGCACCCGTGCGCCCCGATGGCCGCGTCCTGCACACCACGCAGAATCGTCTTCGCGAGAAGACGTTTCTGGAGGGCAACGGCTTTCCCGTGACTCCCTTCCGGCGGATTAACTCACTCGCGGACCTGCAAGCAGCCGTTCAGGATCTCGGGCTGCCCGCCGTCCTGAAGACCGCCGATTTCGGCTACGACGGCAAAGGCCAGGTCAAGATCACCGCCGTCGACCAGCTCGACTCCGCGTGGCGCGCCATGAACGGCGCCGAGGGAATCTACGAAGCCTACGTGTCGTTCGAGAAGGAAGTTTCCGTGGTCGCCGCGCGCACGCTGAAGGGCGAGTTCGCCGCGTTCCCCGTCTTCGAGAACGCCCACGCCAATCACATCCTCGACATCACCTTCGCGCCCGCCGCCATTAATCCACAACTGGCACGGGAAGCCGCCGAGCTCGCGTCCGGCATCCTGAAGAAGCTCGACGTCGTGGGGCTGTTGACGGTCGAAATGTTTGTCACTAAAGACGGCCGCCTGCTCGTCAACGAGCTTGCGCCGCGCACGCACAACTCCGGGCATCTCACGATCGACGCCTGCGTGACCAGCCAGTTCGAGCAACAAGTGCGCGCCGTCTGCGGATTGCCGCTCGGCTCGACCGAACTGCGGCGTCCCGCGGCGATGGCGAATCTTCTCGGGGATCTCTGGCAGAATGGCGAGCCCAACTGGGCCGCCGCGCTGGAGGACCCGTTCGTGAAGCTGCATCTCTACGGCAAGGCCGAGGCGCGCGCCGGCCGCAAGATGGGACACCTCACCGCCACCGGCGATACGACGGAGGAAGCCGTCCGCCGCGTCACTGAAGCGCGGCAGCGATTGTTGCGACGGTGAACAGCGTGCTGCCGGTGGCACGCAACGGGTAATTCCATCGCGCCGAATCGGAGTTCGGCGCTCCACATCCGACCAGCGGCACGTTAACCGCGTCCGCTCAGGATTCGTTTCGCCTCCAAGACCGGCTCATCCACCAGCCGCGCCGTCACCGAGAACTTCTTCACACGGCTGGAGGGCAGCTTGAACTTCAACTCGCGGAAGATGCGCTCACACACCGTCATCAATCCGCGCGCGCCAGTGCGTTCGTCCACGGCCAGCTCGGCGAGACGACGCAACCCGTCGTCCTTGAACTCGCAGCGGATGCCGTAGGCCGCGAAGGCGCGTTCGTACTGGTGAATCAGGCTGCTCTCGCTCTTGCGCAGCACGTCGAACAAATCGTCTGTGCTCAATCCATGGCAGGCCACGCGCACGGGCAGTCGCCCGATGAACTCCGGCTCCAGGCCGTAGGCGATCAGGTCCGTCGTGCTCGTCTGCGCCAGGACCTGATCGAGCGACAGTTTCTCCACCTTGCTCGCGGCTTCCTTGGCGAGCAGACGGCGGCGGATGATCTGGTCGATGCCCGAGAACGCGCCGCTGACGATGAAGAGGATGTGCCGCGTGTTGATGGTGTCTGACGGCGGCCCGCCTCCGCCGCGCACCGCGCTCATCGCCGCCTGCAACTGTCCGGTCATGTCGTTCGGCGAGACCAGCTGGACATCACCGTCCTCCATCAGCTTGAGCAAGTTGGTCTGCACGCCGCGTCCTGAAACATCCCGGCCTGCTCCCGGTTCGCGCGTCGCCAGCTTGTCGATCTCGTCAAGATAGATGATGCCGTGCTGCGCTTTCTTCGCGTCGCCACCCGCACGACGCAGGAGATCACGAACGAGATCATCGACATCACCGCCGACGTAGCCGGTCTCGCTGAACTTCGTGGCGTCGCCCTTCACGAACGGAACACCGATCAGCTCCGCCGCGGAACGAATCAAGTGCGTCTTGCCCACGCCAGTGGGCCCGAGCACGAGCACGTTCTGCTTCTGATAGTACGGCGCGGTGTTGCCCTCCAGCGTGAGGCGCACGTGTTGAAAATGATCGCAAAGCGCGACGCTCAAGACTTTCTTCGCCTCCGTCTGCCCGATGACAAAGCGGTTCAGATATCGGGCAATGTCAGCGGGCTTGAGGTTGAAGCTGAACTCAGGCTCCGGAGCCGAGGCGGTCTCCGCAACGCCGGGCTTCGTTGGCGCGTCATGCTTGGACGGGCGAGGCATGCGCAGCTTCTTGGGCACGCCCGCCGTCACAGGGCCGAGGGCATCTGGATGTCCGCTGGTGGGATTTGGCATGGAGAAAATATAATGTGATTACGAATATCGTTTAGCGGCAAATGCTAGTTGGACACCGGTGCCGGCGCAACTCGCAGAGCAACCTATCGTGAAGCTCAAGTTCGTGTCACTGACGGCGAGGGTGAGGAACATCGCGCCCAGCCCGACGAATCCACCCGCCACCAAGCCCAGCGCGACTTGTGAAAGCAAGGGCAGGCCCACCTTGGTCACGCCGACGTTCTCGACGCGCTTGGGGATTTCCGGCGGCGCGCAGAACCGAAGCCAAAGACTTCGGGCATAAACTCACTCTTTCTCCACGCTTACGGCCACGACCTTGTATTCCGGCGTCATCGTCACGTTATCGCGGTGAGGGCTGGTGAGCTGGTTCAGAAAGACTTCCGCCCCGTGGAACGTGGCGAACAACTCACCGGGCTTCACCCGCGCATCGACGCGCAACCCAATGCACGCCTCGCCATGCCGGCTGCGGACACGAACGCGGTCGCCATCGCGCAGGCCGAGG
>CAMCCU010000480.1 GCA_945872975.1 Pedosphaera parvula Ellin514 | reverse complement strand
CTCCCTTCGCTGGTTAAAGCCCTCCCGGCCAGCGCCGTCTGGTGGCGATGGCGAAGCATGCGGCTGTCGAGTGGAACGCGCGCAGTATCGTCAACGGTCGCGCCGTCGCAATTGTGCAGGGGTAGATTGCCGTTTTCGTGTGGTGAAATGCGGATGGCCCGAAGTTTTACCAAGCCGGTCCGGTTCAGTTCCACCCTCGCGGAGCGACGACTGAAGGCTCGCTCCCATTTCAAAAGGCATTCAAGCGTCGCTCAGCGATCCGGAAGCCGTCAGGGTGAAGGTTCATTCCACAGAAAACAGCGAGGCACCGCCAGAATCGAACACACCCGCGCCGATCATATCCTGGTTCTCAGAAAACGTTCCTGGCTGGCGGAGGTCGGACGGTGCCGCGGGTCGCAGACCCGCTGAGGCGCAGCATCGCGCACGTCGTCGATCCGGAAATGACTTTCGAGAATCAGTCTTTGGCTGTGACTCCGAATCCGCTTGGTCCGCCTGCTACTTCTGGGGTAAGGCGGCCGGCTGGGCTGGAATGCCGGGAGGAATGTCTTCCGGTTTGTGGATTCGATTTCCTGCTGGGTCCACGAGGGTGGGAGTCACGAAGATCAGCAGGCTCGTTCTCTTGATCTCGCCGGGGATTTTAGTTCCCTTGGGCAGCGGGGCGTTTCGCTTTGGATTCGCGAGGAACTGTTCCGAACCGCCGGCGAGCACCACCGTCTGGCCGTCCCGGACAATGGCGCTGGATACCATCTGAAGTTTGCGGAAGATCGGAGACGGCTGGTTCGACATGACGATCTCTTTACGGCCATCCTGCGTAGTGACGATTTTACGCCGGGCTCTTTCGTCGAGGTCATAACCAATGAACTCCGTCAACGTGGGAATCGTTGTCAGCTCAATGGTCTTTCCGTCCGCTTGAACGTGGGGAACCACGTCGATTACGGGGCCGAGTTCAAACTGTTCCGCAATTGGCTGTGCCTGTGGCGGGTTGGTCAAGCTGGTGATGGTGCTCGACCAATCCATATCGGTTACGATGTGGCGGACTCGCACCTGTTTGAAGAACTGACCTTGTCGCCCGCTTAGCATCGTCATCCTGGGAGCGTTCAGAAGATTAGTGAGGCCGCGCCGGTCAATCACTTCGCGGAAAGCACGATGTTGCGCTTCAGTAAGAATTCCTGTGGCTTGGATGTAGTTGGTGTTTTGACTGCGCGTTGGGTTGAAGAGGCTCGAAGGGTTCCACAGATCCAATTTTCGAATCGTTGGAAACAGATTCGTGAATTCGTTGCCGAGAATCCACTCAAGTCCGAGGGCCTTCGCATCCTCCTTGGTAATTTCATAGACGCTCGCTTCGATCACAACTTGTGGCGGCGGTGTAGTTAGGTCTCCTATCGCCTGCTCGATGATGTCCAACTCTTCAAGCGTGGCGCGCACCATCAACTGTCCTCTGGTATCGCTGTAGACGAGCTGGCGCCCGGGCGCCGAGAAGTCAACGCCGAGCTGGGCGAAGTAACGCCGTGTGTCAGCGAGGAGCATTTCGGATCGAGTGAGAGTAGGAGCCACGCGCGGTGCAGTTAAGGGCGTGTACGATCCCGGAGGTATGTCGATGGATCGCGAGACTTGGACCGCGTTCGAGATGGCCTGATCGAGGCTTGTTTTGGCCCGGCTGAGCAAGGCTCGTTCGAATGTCTCCGAATCGATTTTGAAGAAACGAGTGTGCATCGCTGGAGCCGACGGCTCCGACGACAAGACAATTGCGTAAGCCTCGACAGAGTACCGGATAGGCGTGCTTGCTGCCCCGGCAATTGCGTCCAGCGTGTCGCGGAGTGTTACGTTTCGCAGCAAACCAAGCGCTCGAATTGTGACTGGCTTTGGTGGCGCTTGTTTTGCGTCCTTGGGAAAAGCGCTGAGTAAATCCGGCTGGTTCTTGGGATGTTCCCGATTGAGCTCCGACAAATGGTGAACGGGTAGGCCAGTCGATGGATCGATTTTCGACTGGGCCTGATTGATGATGAAGTTTAGTCCTTTCCCGTCCGGATCACGTTCCTTCACGATTCGCCCAAGTTTTTCGATGGCTTGGCTTAGCGTTCCACCATCAAGAGAGATTTCTTCGATCAGAATCGAATCCAGCTTTTCGTTCAGAATTTTTCGGCGGTTATCGTTGTTGGATGTCTTCGCCTCTGGAATGACGATTCGCTGGCCGATGCGCAGGCGGTTCCATTGTACATCGGGATTGGCTTCCTGAAGGAGCTTCAGCGTCATTGGTTGGCCGCGATCGCGAAATGTGCTGACAAGGCGCGTCAGCGTGTCACCGGCTTGGATTACGTATTCGTTCGTGCTCTTCGGCGGGGCGGGTGGCGGAAGAACTTCCTCCGTCTGATTCCTAACCTCGGTCGATTGTTGCGGCGTCGGCAGGGCGACGGTCAGCATGACACCCAGGACGGATTGCCGGAATGCGCCGCGAAGGGTGGTCGGCCCAGCGATGGTCGGTTGCGCCCAAACGGTGGCCGCCAGAATCAATGCGGCCAGTGCCAGTGGACATGCGATTCGGATCAGCCCGACTCGATATGGCGGGGGCGGATTCCACGTCCGGTTCTCTTCAGCGAGCAGTCGCTTCACGCGATTCCCGAGAACCGAGCGAAAGCCCCCGCCTTCGATACCCAGTCGGCCGAGCGAGCGCCGGCGCGAAAGGTGGTTGCCCAATTTCACGAGGCATTCGGCAAGAGTGGCGGGGCCGTTCTCGATGAGAAGGCTTGCTTCGTCGGCAGCGGCCTCGGTGGCTGAGTGTAGTTCATGTCGCGCTAACCACGCGAAGGGATGCCACCAAACGAGGCTCATCACGATGTCCACGAGCGTGTGCCACAGCGGATCCCGCGCGGCTAGATGCGCGAGTTCGTGGGCGAGCATGACGTTCTGTTGTTCGACGGAGTAATAGCTGCCGAATCCTGCCGGGAGACTGATGCCGGGACGGAGAACTCCGTGAGCGATTGGGCCTGTGATCCGGCGGACTTCAGTGACTCGAACCTGGCGAGACAGACTGAGGCGGCGAGCGATGGAATCGACGCGTGCGAGGAGCGCTTCGTCGCGCACGTTGCGTCTGGGAACGAGCGACCAAAATCCGAGTCGAAGAATCAGAATCCAGCCGAGCACGAAGCCGGTGCCCGTGAGCCAGATTATGGCGGGCCACCAGACGGTGGTCGGCTTTTTCGGTGGGACTTCGAACGTGCTTGTTGCTGGAGATGCCTTGCTCAGGAGTGCTGCAGCTAGAAGCTGCGGGCTGGGTTCGTCGAGGATTTTTGCTTCGACCCGCGTCTCGAATTTATCTGGAGCAGGAGATGTTGTTCGCGTCCAGTTCATGGCCATGCGGCCGGTTCCGCTGAGCTCGCCCAATGCCAGCAGCCCGATACTGAGGAACGCGATTTGCCACAGTGTTCTCCTCCATGTCATCGCCGTGACCCACTTTTGTATGATGAATGCGGTGACGAAAATGAACGTCGCTCCAATCGCAATCGTGACGAAGGACGGTCTCCAGAGGCTCCAGTCCAATGCGTCGTTCATAGCTTTTTCTTCCGGTCGGCGATCAGTTTCTCCAGTTGCTTCAGCTCGTCCCTGCTGACCTCGCGCGTGGTCAGGAGATGGCTGACGGCGTCGAACAGGCTGCCTTCAAAGAGCCGGTCCACGAGATGGTTCGCCATGCTGCGCGAGACGTCTCTTTCCTCCACCTGCGGCGCGTAGATGAAGGAGCGTCCCTCGGTGCGATGCGAGACCAGGCCGCGCACCTCCATCTTGCGGAGCATGGTGGCGATGGTGGTGTAGGCGAGGCTGGCGTCGGAATCATCAAGCGCGTCGAGAACCTCGGCGACGGAGGCTCCGCGCCGTTCCCAGAGCACCTTCATGATGCGAAGCTGGAGGTCGCCAAGACGATGGGTTTTGTTTTTTGCCATAGGGGATTTGATTTAACTACCGTGGTAATACTACCAAGGTAGTAGATACGTCAAGCCGGTAGTTTGGAAAACTTTTCTGGTGCCGCCGTGAGCTTGGAGTCTTGGTCTTGTCGAATCTTCACACGCGGCGGATTCTGTTGCTGCGTGCTGAACCATGACAAACTTCTCGTATATCGCATTGGACTCTCGTGGTCGGGAAACCCGGGGCGCGCTCGCGGTGGAAACCCAGTTGGAGGCCATCCGCCGCTTGAAAGAGATGGGATTCTTTCCCACGAGCGTGACTGTCAGTCGCGCCGTGAAGAATGCGCGTGGCGTCACGAATGTTCGAGGCGGAACGAAGACCGGCCTGTTGCGGTCGTCGTTCGCGATTCCGGGTTTGAGTGGTCGCGTGAAATCGCGCGCGGTGCTCACCTTCACCCGGCAAATGGCCACCTTGCTGGAGGCGGGCATGCCGCTCACGCGCGGGCTGAAGCTGATTCAAGAGCAGGACT
>CAMCCU010000479.1 GCA_945872975.1 Pedosphaera parvula Ellin514 | reverse complement strand
GCCGAGGCGCTCATCCGCCGGTGGACGAGTCACGCTAGACCCTGTGCGAATGACCGAAGTGCGCCGTGTAGCCGCCGACGTGAGGAGGCGGATGTTTAGAGCAGCACGACGGTCCGCCTCCTCACGTCGTCGGCTACGAGTGAGCTTCGTCCGGTGGCCTTGTCGGATGATTTGCCTGCAACAACCTGATTCTTCATGCGCGACCTGTTGAACGGCCGGTTTCCGAACTTCTTCCAGCTCGCCGGTGGCATCACGGTGGATGTCGCCCTCCGCTATTTTTTCCTGGTCGGCATCGCGTGGTTGCTGGGCTACGTGTTGTTTCGCCGCCGTTGGTTTCACCGGAAGATTGTCGCCGCCTTTCCAAAGTCAGGCGAAGTGCGGCGGGAGATTGGATACTCGCTCCTCTCGATCTTCATCTTCGGCCTGATCGGTGCCGCGACGATCACGGCGGCGCGTCATGGTTGGACCCAGTTCTACTGGCGCATCAGCGACCACGGCTGGGGCTGGTTCGGGCTCAGCACCGTCTGTGCGATTTTCCTGCACGACACTTACTTCTACTGGACGCATCGGCTGATGCATCATCCGAAAATTTTCGGCGCGTTCCATCGCGTGCATCACCTCTCGCACAACCCGACGCCGTGGGCTTCCTATGCCTTCGCTCCGCTGGAGGCCGTCGTGCAGGCCAGCATCTTTCCGCTCGCGGTGACCGTGCTGCCGATGCATCCGCTGGCCTTCGCGCTCTTCATGTTCTGGCAGATCACTTTCAACGTTCTTGGTCACACGGGGTATGAGTTTCATCCGCACAGGCTGATGGACTCCTGGCTGCGGCGCATCCTCAACACGCCGACCAACCACATCATGCACCACGAGAAGCTGCGCGGGAACTACGGCCTCTACTTCAACATCTGGGATCGTCTGATGGGCACGAACCACGAGGAGTATGAGAAGCGTTTCCGCGAAGTGACCAGTCGTCCTGCGCCGCTCGACGCCAGTGCGGCTGCCGAAGTTCCCGTCGAGCATCGCGCATGAAGATTGCCTGCCAACGACTGAACCTCGGCTTCAACCTCGCGCTCCTCTTGGCGGCGGGAACCGCGTTTGGAGCTGCGCCCTGCCGCATCGAAGTCGTGGACAAGCAGAACGGCTGGCCGGTTCCGTTGGTTCAACTTCGCACCACGCACAGCGCCACGTTCGTCACGGACAACGCCGGCGTCATCGCGCTTGATGCGCCGGAGTTGCTGGGACGTGAAGTGTGGTTCGATGTCATCGGTCACGGCTACGAAGTGAAGAAGGACGGCTTCGGCATGAGCGGTGTGCGCTTGAAGCCCGAGCCGGGCGCGACGCTCCGCGTGGAAGTGAACCGCGTGAACATCGCCAAGCGGCTGGGCCGTTCGACGGGTGCGGGGATCTTCGCCGAAAGCCAGACGCTCAATCGTGAGCTCGACTGGCGCGAGTCCGGTGTGTTTGGCAGCGACAGCGTGCAGAATGCCGTCCATCGTGGGAAGATGTTCTGGGCCTGGGGCGACACCACGCTGCCGCACTATCCGCTCGGCATCTTCGACATGAGCAGCGCCACCACGGCGGTTCAGCCGCTTGTGTCCTTCGAGCCGCCGCTGCGATTGAAGCTCGATTACTTTCGCGGCAAGGACGGCAAACCTCGTGGCGTCGCCAAGATGCCGGGCGCGGGGCCGACGTGGCTCAGTGCCTATGTGAGCCTGCCGGACAAGGACGGCACGTCGCACCTCTGCGCCACCTACATCAAGGTCCGGAATTACCTCGAAGCCTACGAGTCCGGCCTGTGT
Source organism: Pedosphaera parvula Ellin514 (assembly GCA_945872975.1). GTDB lineage: Bacteria > Verrucomicrobiota > Verrucomicrobiia > Limisphaerales > JADJPG01 > JADJPG01. The sequence continues at coordinate 2,627 of CAMCCU010000479.1, read as the reverse complement.
GTCTGGAATGATCGCACCGAAGAGTTCGAGCAGTTGCGTGTCCTTTGGACCAAGTCTGGGAAGTCGCCCAAGCAACCGCCCGCACCTGATGGTCACCCGGCATTCTGGAAGGACGCGCAGGGACGCGACTGGGTTTTGTTTGGTAACCCGCTGCCGTTCCTGCGCTGCCCTGCGACCTTCGAGGCGTGGCAGGATTCATCGAAGTGGGAGGTGCTCGAGCTGCAGAAGACGTTCGAGTCGGCAAAGGACGGCCAGTCCGTGAAGCCGCACACGGGACACATCGCGTGGAACGGCTTTCGCAAACGCTGGGTCACGGTGTTCATGGAGAACGGCGGCAAGCCCTCGCGCCTCGGTGAGCTGTGGTATGCGGAAGCGGACGCGCCGACCGGTCCTTGGGGCAGGGCAGTGAAGATCCTCACCCACGACAACTACACGTTCTACAACCCCCGCCTGCATCCTGAGTTTACGGCGGCGGATTCGCCCGTGCTGATCTTCGAAGGCACCTACACGGCGGAGTTTGCGGATCGTCCGGTGCCGACCGCGCGCTACAACTACAACCAGATTCTCTACCGACTGGATCTGGATGATGCGGCGCTCGCACCGGCTGCGGCGAAGTGACAGAGCAGTGGTCCGGTTACGGCCCCAGGATGACGTTCCCACTGCGGTTGGTTTCGATGAAGAAGCCCGCGCCGAGAATCTGCCTTTGAAGGAACGCGCCGGAGAATGGGATGGCCTTGCCTCCGGTGGGCGGAACGACGGAGCCGCTGAACCGCCCGGTGGACTTGCTCACGGAGATAGAGAGTTTGTTCGCACTCTGGTTCAGAATCGTGCTCTGTGGTGTGAGCGAAATTGAATTGGTGAAGACTGGGGAGATATTATCCAGGGAGAATTCGATGCTGCCGTCCGTCAGGTTCAACAGTGCGTTCGTCAGCGACGGCGGCACGAAGCGACTGCCGAGAACGCTGGTGAGATTCGTGAATCCGGCCGGACAAATCTTCGCGGTCGGCTGGGCTTGCTTGAACCAATGCAGCGCGCCGGTGATGTCGCTCTCGGGTTGGTTGGTGTCGAGGATCGCCGGGCAGAGCAGGGAGCCCTTGCCTTTGTAGAGCGACAGGTAGAGCGGCCAGTTGCCGGATCTGGAAAGAGTGGTTGTCTGCGAGACTTTGGTGCCGTCCGCGAGCGTGCCGGAGAAGGTGAGCGTGCCCAACGAAGAGAGAGACAAAGTGCCCCAGCCTTCGCCCTGCGGACTCGCTGGCGAACCGGCGTCCGGCAGAATGCAGAGGGTGTATCGGCCGGAGTTAGGAGCTGGATTGGTCTTGGTGAATGTCGGACGGTTCAACGCCAGCGCGGCAGTCCACAGGGTCGCATTGGTCGCCTGTTCCGCGAGCGAACCTTCGATGCGGTCGGTCTGGTTGGTCACATCGAGACTCAACGCCGCGACCAGCGCATTCGTCTCGGTCCGCTTGAAGACGCAGTTGCCAGTGCCGTCCGGCGACAGGACACCGGATGCCGAGTGCGACTTGCCGTTGAGGGAAACTTTGGCCGAGTAGGAGCCGGAGCTTCCGAGCGTCAACTTCAGGTAGCCGGAGGAGCGTTGCTCTGTGTTCGTGGAATTGTAGAAGAGGCCGGTGTAAATGCCCTTGAGTTGGGGGAATGGATTGGTGACGAAGTGGGCGGTGAAGGCGAGGTTCGAAGCCATGAGAAACTTCAGGCTCGCGCTGGGCGAGGAGGTCGAGCCTGTCCAGCCGGCGAACAGGTTTCCGGTCGCAGGTTTGGCGGTGAGAGTGTAAGTGCGATCAAACTCCAGGACCTGATTGTTGGTGGCCCCGCTGATGGTTCCGCTACCGTCTGTGGCCAGGGTGATCGGCTCGCCCGCCGGCCCGATGCGCGCGGGGAGGATGGGGAAATGCGCCGCCGAGTAATCGATCATCAGATCGTCGTAGTAGTGAAGCGCCGAAGTGGTCGCTGCATGTTCGTCGTATCGCCCGAAGCAGACCGTCTGGCACGGCTGATTCTCAAGAGCGATGGATGAGTTTCCAACCAGTTGCCATGTCATCGCATCGTAAACCTTCAAGTAAGCTCGGCGGTTGGGTTGATCCCACAGCAGCGTCATCCAATACGTCGTGTTGGGCGTTACGGGAAACGCATCGTTGACCCCTGCCTGAGTGTGAATCTGGAAGACAAAATCGTTGCCGGGGAAATCCTGAAAATTCAGGACGGCGAATTCGCCATCAACTCCCTCCATCGCGATAAGATCGTAGGAGCCGGAAGTGGTGCCGTCAAAGTTACCGATGCGGACGAAGCACCCCATGCTGACCTTGGGATGCGTGACATCAAACGTGTATCGGGCAAACTGCCGGTCGGTGGAATTCCGGAACGCATACCCACGACTCGTTTCACGGTCGGTGTAGGTGTCCGCACCCACCATCACCGGCGTCCCCAGCAAAGGCTCGAAATCCGTCGTTACCTTCATCGTGCTAAGGGATGCCGCAGGCGAGTCCGGAAAAACGAATGCTCCCCAAACACCGCCGCCGCCATGCGTCGCGGAGTTCAACAGGCCGGCGGTCACGGTGGAATTATCTGACCCGCTCTCCATGTCCAGATAGACGTCAACCGACGTCGTCGCG
>CAMCCU010000478.1 GCA_945872975.1 Pedosphaera parvula Ellin514 | reverse complement strand
GTGAATTGCGCGAACCTCCCGCAAGTAATGGTGTCGATGGCCCAGAACCGGTCGTTGCCGGAAGTGCTGCGCTCGGTGGTCGTGGGAATCGCGCAGTGCAAGAATGTCGTGCTCGCGCGCATCTGGCTCATCGAGCAGGGCGACATCTGCGCGACGTGCCGATTCCAATCCGAGTGCCCGGACCAGACGCGCTGCCTGCATCTTGTCGCGAGCGCGGGAAATCCCGGCGGCGCGAAGGCAGACTACACGCGGCTCGATGGCGCCTTCCGACGTTTCCCGCTCGGCGTGAGAAAAATCGGCCGTGTCGGGAAATTAGGTGAACCGCTCCTGCTCCCCGGCGTGCGCGGCGATGAGGAGTGGATCGCCGAACCCAAATGGATGAAGCGCGAGGGTGTAAAGACCTTCGCGGCGCAACCACTCGTCTTTCGCGGTGAGGTGCTCGGCGTGCTGGCCATCTTCGACACCTCGATCCTGGGACAACCGGACTTCGACTGGCTCCGAGTGTTTGCCGACCATGCGGCGGTGAGCATCGCCAACGCGCGGGCCTTCGAGGAGATCGAGTATCTGAAGGCGCGGCTCGAGGAGGAGAACGTCTATCTTCGGCAAGAAGTCACTGAAGCCATCGGCGCGAAAGACATCGTCGGCGGCAGTCCCGGCCTGAAGAAGGTGATGCAGCAAATCCAGCTCGTCGCGCCCACTGATGCCGCCGTGCTCGTCACCGGTGAGAGCGGCACCGGCAAGGAGCTCGTCGCCCGCGCCATCCATGAGCAAAGCCCGCGCAAGGACCGCGCGCTCATCAAAGTCAATTGCAGCGCTGTGCCCGAACCGTTGTTCGAGAGCGAGTTCTTCGGCCACGTCCGGGGCTCCTTCACAGGTGCGATCAAGGACAAGCCGGGCCGCTTCGAGCTCGCGGACGGCGGCACGCTTTTCCTCGACGAGATCGGCGAGGTGCCGCTTGCGATGCAGTCGAAGTTGCTGCGCGTCTTGCAGGAGCAGGAGATCGAGCGCGTCGGCGATATCCGCACGCGCAAGATCAACGTCCGCATCATCGCCGCCACCAATCGGGACTTGAAGAAGGAGGTCGAGGCCGGCCGGTTTCGTCAGGATCTATTCTATCGTCTGAGCGTGTTCCCGATTGAGATTCCGCCCTTGCGCGAGCGCCGCGATGACATCGCCCCGCTCGCTACGCATTTCGTGAAGCAAACGGCGCGACGGATGAACCGTCCCACGCCGAGGGTCACGCAGGCGACGCTGACCCAGCTCACCGCGCACGACTGGGCGGGCAACGTTCGCGAACTTCAGAACGCCGTCGAGCGGGCGGTAATTCTCTCGCAGGGCGGGCCGTTGCGATTTGAATTGGCTGAGATCAAAACATCGGATCCGTCCCGTAACCACAAGCGGCCAGCTCCATCATCGGTGCTGCTGACCCGCGACGAACTGAAGCGCCACGAGCGCGAGAGCATCGCCGCTGCCCTGGCGCAATGCGGCGGCAAAGTCTTTGGTCCGGGCGGCGCGGCGGAGCTCCTGAACATGAAGCCCACCACGCTCGCTTCCCGCATCAAGGCGTTGGGAATCGAGAAGGGAACTAGGTGAACAGTCGGTTGGAAAAAGATTGTTGTAAGGGTTTGTTGGTTGGGCCGACTTAGCAGTGGCCAGCCGCCATGCCTTGATGTTGCGGATGGCCATCGACCCGATGCAAATGAACGTTGTCTGTGGATAAGAATTCGCCACCTGTGGAAACTGTTGGAGTCATGCCGCCCGCCCCTGGCGCGGCTTCGGTGCCGCGTCTCTCGGACCCCGAGCGCTGGGTGGAGGAGCACGGTGATTACCTGTTCAAGTTTGCGTTCGTCCGCCTGCGCGATCCTGCGCGAGCCGAAGATATGGTGCAGGAAACCTTTCTGGCGGCGCTCAAGGGCGGGCAGAGCTTCGCGGGCCGCAGCGCGGAGAAGAGCTGGTTAACTGGCATCTTGAAGCACAAGATTCTCGACTACTACCGCAAGGCGAGCCGCGAGACTTCGTTCACCGATCTGGAGTTTTATCAGGACGAGGAAAGTGACCGGTTCATTCCCGAGGGTCTGTTCAAAGGCGGCTGGATTCATGAAACCGGGCGGGATCTCGGGCCGATGGAATGGTCCACCGATCCAGGTGCCAGCCTCGACAGCGCGGCGTTCTGGAAGGCCTTCCACGATTGCTCGAACAAGCTGCCGCGAAACATCGCCACTGTGTTCACCATGCGCGAAGTCGATGGCGTGGAGAGCAAGGAAATCTGCCAGACCTTGAACATTTCCGAGAGCAACCTCTGGGTGATGCTGCACCGCGCGCGCATGGCGTTGCGGCGGTGTCTGGAAACCAACTGGTTTGGCAACGACGCTTGAGATGAAGTTGCTCCATTCAGTGAAGGTGCGGTGGGTAGTTTGGGTGTGGAAGCACACGCCGAATTGCGCGGAGATGTCCCGGTTGGCCTCGCGGTCCCTTGATCAACCGCTCTCTTTCAAGGTTCGGTGCAAGATGCGGTTGCACCACCTGATCTGTGGCTGGTGCCAGCGCTATCAGAGGCATCTCCAGTTTCTTCGCAGTGCAGCCTCACGGATGCCGGGCGAAATTGAGACTGCCGCCCACCGGGGTTTGCCACCGGAAGCCAGGCAGCGGATCGTGCAGCGCCTGCGCGAGGAGTGCCGGCATTGAGCGAGCCTGGGCTCGATCACTCGACTGACAACATGAACTTTCTGACCGCTCTCATCCGCCGCCTGTTCGATGGAATTCGCGCACTCTCGCCGAATTGCCGCGAAGCGATCCGGCTCCAGTCGGACGCGTTGGATCGGGAGCTCCCGATGCTGAAGCAGGTCGGACTGCGGATTCACCTGGTGCTGTGCCGGTGGTGCCGTCGATATGGAGGCCAGATTCGCTTTCTGCGTCGAGCCGCGCGCTCCCATTCGGATGCGGATGCTCAGGCCGTGCCGTCCCTTACCCAGGAGGCGCGCCAGCGTCTCGTTGAAGCGGTGCGAAAAAACGCCACCTGAAAGTTTCGTGTAAGGTTCTCGCCTTCGCTCCGACTCACCTTCAGCTGCGGATGGTCTGGCAATGGTGTCCAGGCAATCTTCAGTCAATCAGCCTGAACTGTTTTGAGTCGCAATCTCGAATCCATGAAATCCAATCGCTTGTCCATCCAATCCCTCAACCGCGTCATTCTGCTGCTGGCCGCAGTGTTCGCTGTCGCCGTTCGGTCGCCCGCCCTGTCCGCCGCGCCCGTTGACTTCACCGTCGAATCGCCGGCTGACGGCAAGAAGTTCAAACTCTCGGAGGCGAAGGGCAAATACGTCGCCCTGCACTTTTTGCTGAAGACCGAATGCCCCTTTTGCCTGAAGCACACGCGCGACTACGCGATGAAGTCCGTGAACATGCCCGCCGCAGTTCACGTCTTTCTCAAGCCGGATAGCGCGGAGGAAATCAAAGCCTGGTCTGACAAGGCGAATCGTGGGGATGACTTCGCTGACGTGGTGATCTACCGGGACGCGGAGGCGAAGCTCGCGGAGCAGTATGGGATTCCGGATGGCTATCAGTTTCACGGACAGTCGGTCCATTTTCCGGCGCTGGTGCTGCTCGATCCTGCGGGCCAGGAAGTCTTCCGGCAGGTGGGCAAGAGCAACGTCGACCGGTTCTCGTACGAACAGTTCGTCATGAAGCTCGCCGAGCTGAGCGACAAGCCGGCAGCCGCGCTTCCGCATTACAACCTGGGCGCGGACAAAGTTGCGTTGAGCGGTTACGACCCGGTCGGATACCTCACCCAGAACAAGGCGCTCAAAGGCCGCAAGGAAGTCAATTCGCGGTATCACGGCGCGACCTACTTCTTCGCCACGGACGAGAATAAGAAGCTCTTCATCGCTGCGCCCGAGAAGTATCTGCCGACTTACGGCGGCTGGTGCGCGACGGCGATGGCGAAGGGCGAGAAGGTGGAAATCGATCCCACAAATTTCAAAGTTACCAACGGACGTCTCTTCCTGTTTTTCAAAGCGTTCTACGCGAACGCCATCAAGGATTGGAACAAGGACGAGGTCAATCTCACCACTAAAGCCGACGCCAACTGGAAGAAAGTCTCCGGCGAATAACATCCCTCACGCCTTCGCACCCATGAACTCCTGCAAAACCAAAACCATCGCGAGCTGGATCTTTCAGCTCATCGCCGCCGCAATTCTGGCGCAGACGCTGTTCTTCAAGTTCAGCGGGGCCGAAGAATCGAAATACATCTTCGCCACGCTCGGCGTCGAGCCGTGGGGCCGCATCGCCAGCGGTTGCGTGGAGCTCGTCGCGGTGTTGCTGCTGCTCACGCCACGCGCTGTGACGCTGGGGGCGCTGCTCGCGTCCGCCGTGATGACCGGGGCCATCGGCAGTCATCTCACCAAGCTGGGGATCGTGGTGAAGGACGATGGCGGG
>CAMCCU010000477.1 GCA_945872975.1 Pedosphaera parvula Ellin514 | reverse complement strand
AATAAATGGTTGGCGGGGAGTGATTCCTTCTCGAATATTCCAACTCACACTGCCCCACAAGCCTGAGGAAAGAGCTGCATTGGTAACGCGCGATGGCACGTCCAGAAACAGAATCATGTGCTCAGGCCGCTTGGTCGGGTTGGCAGCATACCAGTTGTTCAACGGAGCGCGCACCTGGTTTAGGAGGTCGTTGGTGCCAATGAACTCACCGACGGGACAGCCGATTCCCAACACATTCGCGCCGCCGACCATCGGACGGTGCGCCAGATAATAGTCTTTCACAAACACGCTGTCCGCCGAGTTGGTGTTGTAGAGGAGCAGCAAATCCTGGGAGACGTTCACCGGGTAGTTTAGCACAGGATCATACGCCAGCGCCAGCGCGTGGAGGATCCCGGCGGAAATCGATTTGATGCCGCCCAGCGACGTCGGGACATTGGTTTGATTCCAACTGTTGTCGCCCCACGCCAGCATGGTCCCGTCGTTCTTCAACACGAGGTTGTAGAGGTAGCCTGCGGAGATCTGCATCACATTGCTCAGGCCGGCGGGAACCGTCGTTTCGCCGTAGCCAAAGTTGGGTCCAAACGCCACCACCTGCCCATCCGCCTTCAGCGCCAGGGCGTGCGTGTAACCGGCGGCGATGGCCACCACGTTGGAAAGCCCGGCGGGCACGGTGAAGGGTGCCGTGCCGATGCTCCCCGTGCCCCAACTGCGCACGGTGCCGTTGCTTAACAAGGCGAGGCTGAACCCGGCCCCTGCGGCGATGGCCGTCGCGTTCGTGATGTCCGAGGGCACGTTCGTTGCGCCCAAAGTGTTATCGCCCCAGGCCAGCACCCGCCCGGTGTTCCGTAGCGCGAGGCTGTGTCGATCTCCGCCTGCGATGGCGATGATGTTCGTGGCGCTCGCAGGGACGTTCGTCTGGCCATATTCGTTGCTACCCCACGCGATGACCCGCTTGTCCTCCCGCAACGCCATGCTGTGAAAGACGCCTGCCGCAATGGCGGTGACATTGGTGAGCCCCGGCGGAATGTTCGTCTGTCCATACGTGTTGAAACCCCAGACGGCCACGGTGCCGTCTTCGCGAAGCCCCATGGAATCATGAACGCTCGCCGCCAGGGCCACGAGGTTGGTTTCCGAGGTTTGCGTGATTCCGAGTCCGTAGGCCGGGTAGCCCCAGCCAATGGATTGTCCGGGAAGGATGACGTTGACCGTCCAGACCTGGCTGGTCGCCGTGCCAGCCAGGTTGCTGGCAATCACGGTATGGCTTCCGGCGTTGGCGGCATCCCAATAGAGCTGCCGCGTGTTGTTCGTGTTTACCACCAGCACCGTTCCGTCACGCCGCCAAAAGTAAGTCAAAGGAGCGCTTCCATTATTCGTGGCCACGACACTCAAGGTAATGGTGTTGTCCCGGAGTAGATTCGTGAACAAAGGCATCGACTGCGAGAGGAACACTGGATGCGTGATGTAGGTCAGCACCGCCTCGCGGCTGACCGTCGTTCCCGCAGCATTGCCCACGCGCACTCGGTACGCCCCGGCTTCGGCAGCCTGAAAGTTGAGAAAGTTCAGGGTGGAGTTCGTGGCACCGGAAATTGATGCGCCTGCCTTTTCCCACTGGTAGGTCAATGGCGGTGTTCCCTGGCCATCACGCTGATGCTGGCGAATGTTCCTGCGCCGACTTCTTGGGACTTCGGATCCTGGTTGATGATGGGTAGATTGTTCGTCAACAGCGCGAGCGCGTGGAGCGAACCCGCCGACACCGTCCACACATTCGTCAATCCAAAGGGGACGGGAGCGGAGAGCGCCCGGCCCCACGGCTCGACGGTGGCGTTCGATTTTACCGCCAGACCATAAAGCCAGCCAGCCGCCATCGTCGCCACGGACGCGCCGGAATTCGTCAACGCGCCCGGGATGCCTGAGACGGCCGGGTCGTTCGAGTTGCCCCAGACCACGATGCGCCCGTCCCGCAACAACGCCTGACTGTGCTCCTGTCCGGCAGAAATCGCGATTACGTTCGACAAACCCGGCGGCACATTCGTCGGCAGGAACGGGGCGAAGATGGGCGGGGAAAAACCCCATGCCGTCACCGTGCCGTCGCTTTTGAGCGCCATGCAATGAAGAGCACCGGCGGCAATTGCCGTCACATTGCTCAGGCCGGAGGGGACTGCGTTGGAAGCATTCGCCGGGTTGGAATACAGGTAGCCCCAGGTCATCACCGTTCCATCTGCCTTGAGCGCGATGCTATGCCAGCAGCCGGCTTTCACGTCCGCCACATTCTCCAGACCCGCCGGAAGATTCGTCTGGCCGAGACCATTGTTACCCCACGCGCGAACGGATCCATCCCGCAACAAGGCAAGACTATGATGGCCACCCGCTGCCACCGCCACGGCATCCGTTACGTCCGCCGGTACATTTGTCTGCCCATAGAAATTCGCCCCCCACGCGACCACCGATCCATCCGCACGCAGCCCAAGACTGTGTGAAACATTCGCGGCGCAACCGGCGGAAACGTCGATGACATTGGTCAACCCTGCCGGCATGGTTCCGACTCCCACGCCCCAACCCGCAACCCTTGAGAGAACTGCCGTCCGCGCGACGCGATAGAATTTGTGGGTCGTTGCTGGGCTGCTCAACATGGCCATCGTGCCGCCACCGGAAGAGAGTTCGCTTTCAGCCAGCAAACCGGAGGCGTCGGAAACTGCGGCAACCTTCTTCACGGCGGAAACCTTCGGAGCCTTCGGGTGTCCCGGCGGATAGATAAAGTCCGGCGCGGTGAAATCCTGATATTTCACCTTCAACGCTTCCACCTCCTCTGGAGAAGCGACGGCTTTCGTGGCGGTGAAGGTAGATTCCAAACCGCCCGCCCCGGAACCCGGTCCTGCCATCATGGACTGCGAGCAGGTGCCGTCCGTCCAGACCGTGTTCGTGCCGCCGCTGGGCACCTTCACCTCGGCGACGCGCCAGAAAATGTTTGGCCCCAGCACATCGGTCCAATAGACCGTGTAGAACTCATCCGGATGACTGCGCCAGTTCAGCGTCACGCATTCGTCCTGCTTCGTGATAGAGGTGATGACCAGATCGTTGGTGGCCGCAGAGGCGAACGCTGCGGGGAGGATCAGTATGGCGAAGAGAACCGTTCGTTTTAGAAACGAGCCGGGTTTGGACGCTAAACAGTGCATTTGAGAAAGGCTCCTTTGGCGGGATTCAGCTTGGTTCACGGCATCAGAAACTAGGGGAAACACATCACGAAGTAAAGCCTCGTGTTTGGCCGTCGCGCTTTTCGGGACGATTCGGAGATGCCGTCGCGCAAACCCGAATCCAGTCCGCACCGAACGCGGCTCGGAAAAAACGTCGCCTCACTCCGGGCGCGTCGGGATTTGACTCAGGAAGAACTGGCGGAAAAAATTGGCGTGAGCGCGCGCTATCTCCAAAACGTCGAAGCAGGTGATTATTTTCCGAGCCTCCCAATACTGGCGCGTTTGCGCGCCGCGCTCCGTTGTGATTGGAACAGCTTATTTGAGGGTTGTGACAAGGTGAAAGCCTGATTCCGGTGATCCTGCGGGCGCGGTTAAAAGCCGATGAGCAGCGGGCAGGCGTTTCCCGGCTGGGAGCACCGCCTTTTGCCGTTGAACTGTTTAGCCCGCTGGCTCCCTGTCCCATTCCGGGACGAAACCCCTTCAACCCGCTTCCCTCCGGCCAAAACTTTCTTCCCGGATGCCGTCGCTCGCTTCAGTCCTGCGAAAATCCGCTTCATTTCCGGCTTTACCAACGTCCTTCTCGCGTCCGCCCGCTTCCCGCCAGGAATCGCTGGCTTCCGTCCTCTGGTAACTTTCGTCCTTCCCGCTCAACGGCGCTTCAACGGTAAGAGCGTCAGCTTGTTTCCCGTCAGGGCGTTTGACGTGGATGTCTCTCCCCGCTTCTCCGGCGCGCGATATTCAGCAAGCCGGTCACTCAAGCAATTCCATTTGCCGCCGATGAAGCACTTGAGAAACGAAACTTAGCCAACCAAATAAATCCCATGCCAGAATCCAGCGCTGCCACTCCGTTGCCCGAACCGAATCCGGGCGCATCCACTCCCGCCCTCAGCATCGTGCCCGATCCCGTGCCGGCCACCGTGACGCACGGCGAGTATAACAAGGAGATCGAAGAGGAGCTGGCTTACGCAAACTCGATCTGCACCTTCGCACAAAAGCCGGCTTATGCGACGGCCCTGGCGACGCGCGGCGTCCCCGCTGCGTTTGTCACGGCGCTCGTGGCGGAGATCGCGGCTGCGGGACAAAAAGCGCAGCACGCCGTGAACTGCGGCACCGCGCGCAAGGATGCGACCCAGGCGGAGGTCACCACTTCTGAATCGCTCATCGAGAATCTGCAAATCATGCAGGGCGCGGCCCGCGTGCAGTTCCTCCCAGACCAGCCGGCCAAGCTGGACAATTATCTCATCGGCGAAA
>CAMCCU010000476.1 GCA_945872975.1 Pedosphaera parvula Ellin514 | reverse complement strand
GCGCAACGCAGCTTCGTGCTCGCCGCCGCCAGCGATCTGGCAGCGGAAGCTCACGCCGCGACGAACGAGCTCCGCGCTGGCGGCAACGAGAACGTCGAAGCCTTTCTTCTCCACGAGGCGGCCGACGGCGGCGATGAGCGGCGGGCGATCGGTCGGCGCAGCGTAGGGAAATTGCGAGAGATGAATGCCATTGAACAGGCGCGTGACGTTGCGGGCGTCGTCGCCGAACTGGTCGAGGAGGAACTGGAGATTGAAATCGCTGACGGTGATGCAGGCGCTGGCTTCGGCGAGTTTGCGGCGAAGGTCGGTGGCATCGACGCTTTCGTGGAAGATGTCTTTCGCGTGCGCGGTGAAGGAATAGGAGATGCCGGCCAAGTGCGCAGCGAGTCGCGCGACGGTGGTGGCGCTGGTGGCGAAGTGCGCGTGCAGATGGGTGATGCCGCGCTGGCGGGCCATTAGCGCGAGGACGAGCGCTTGATTGACGTCGCGAATCAGTTCGCCGCGCGCAGCGTCGATAGCGGCCCAGCCGCCGGGAAGTTTGGTCGCGACGTCCTGCATCGCGCGCCAGAGGTCGGCGGACTTCGGCGCCTCCGCGGGCAGATAGGTGACGGGAGCGCGCACGAGCGAGATGGCGTTCTGGAAATGCGTATCGCTGCACGGCCCGAGCGAAAAGATCTCCAGCGCCTGGCCGGCGGCTTCGTGCGCGAGGATTTCGTTGACGATGAACGTCTCGCTGAAGCGGGGGTAGCGTTTCACGACGTAGGCGATTTTGGCGGGCGGGTTCATGCGTAGGCGGGTTCTCCGTTCATCTGCGCGATGGCGGCATCGGCGAGGGCGAGGAGGCGTTGGGCGGAATGGGACGCGCCGGAGAAGTCGAGCGCTGTCGTGTTGGGGGTGGACGACAGTGCCTTGACCAGACCGGCATGAAGTTTTTCTGGGGTGAGGTTGTTTGGCGTGATCACCTGGAGCAGGCCGAGTCTTTCAAAGGCGCGAGCGCGAATGAGTTGCTCGCGACGGGGCACGACACGCGGGACACAGATGATGGGGACACCGGAAGCGACGGCTTCACCGAGCGTGTTGTAGCCGCCCATGCAGACAACGGCGGCGGCGGACGCGATGCGGGTTTCGAGCGCGGGAACGAAGGTGTGCCATTCTGCATTCGCGGCGGCGGCGAGCTCTTCGAGGCGCGTGGCGTGTTCGGGCGGGCAGTGCGGCCCGCTCACGGCCATGGCGTCCCACGGCGCACCGACGGAGGCTTGAAGGAACGAGGCGAGAACGTGGAAGCCATCTTCGCCCGCGCCGGCGGTGGCGAGAACGAGCGGGCGTGCCGCGGTGGACGGCGTGGCGGCGGGTGGCGGATTGATCACATAGCCGCAGTAGTGCGAACGGGCGGCGAGCTCTTCCGGGAAATCGTATTCGTTGACGGCATCGAAGACGGCGCGTTCACCGTAGATCAGCACCTCGTCGTAATGTTCGGTGATGGCACCGGGCAATCCGTGCGGACGCCACTCGCGGCGGACAGTCGAGGCTTCGTCGAGAATGTCGCGCAGGCCAAGCGCCGAGCGCGCGCCCAGACGACGCGCAGCAGCGAGCGCGTGACGGAATTCGCCGCTGGCACCGAACGGATGCTTGTCCGCGAGGACGACGTGCGGGCGGAAACTTTTCACCGCAGCGAGCAGGAGCGAGGAACGGAGAGAGCGGGTTTCGCGGGGCGCGAGCAGGAGGCGACGGGATTCGTAGCGACCGTTCGCCATCTTGCGCAGGCTGGGCAGCTTCAGCACTTCGACATTGCGCGGGAGACCGGGCTTCGGAAGCTCCTCGATGCCGGTGGCGATGAGGACGCTGGCGGTCGGGTCCGCTTCCACGATGCCGCGGGCGATGGCGAGGTGGCGTCGCGCGTGGCCGAGGCCCTGGCCATCGTGCGAGTAGAGGAAGAAGCGGCGCGGGGTTTTCATGAAGCCTAGATTTTCGGGAATGAGGCGAGCTCGTTGGTGGTGACGATCTGGAAGTAGCGCGTAAACCAGTCCTGCGTGGTCTTCGGGTCGTCCTTCGGCGCGGGGAAGTCGTAGCGCGGCACGATGGCGGCGCGGAGCCAGTTCTTCTCGATCATCTTCTTGGCGTCGGCGAGATCACGGGTCGAGGCGACGAAGCGCGGGATCTTGCTCGCGAACGCGTGCATCTCGGCTGAGCCGGGATCGGGCGTGCCGATGAAGGAGACGAGCACGTCGGCCTTCATGTTGTGCTCGACGATGCGAAGGAAGCGCCGCGTGGAAAGGCCGAGGCCGGGGCCGTATCGCTTCTCGCCTTCGGGATCGACGCGGATGGTTTCCTTGATCTCAGATTCCGGACAAAGGTTCTTCAGTTTCGCAAAGAACGATTCCTCCTGCGCATGGAGGATTGGGTCCTTGCTCTGGAGCGAGATGACGACGACGCGTTTCTTCTCGCGCTTGGCGAGTTGCTTGGCGGTTTCCTCGGCCATCACTTCGCCGAGGCCGGTGTGCTGGCGCGTCTCGGGTTTGGCGGCGTCGCGTTGCTGGACGAGGATCCAGGAGATTGCGCCGGAGGTGACGACCGCGAGGAGCAGGATGTGAATATATTGTTTCGCGTTCTTCATGGTAGGAGTCCTAGAAGCGCCAGCGGATGTCGCCGGAGGTGGTGTCTTTCACGTTGGGAATGGCAAAGGTGTTCATGGTCTCCACGCTGCCATCGAAGAAGACGAGGTTGGTGCGGGTGCGCTTGTTGTGCCGCGCGCTGATGCGTTCGTCGTGGCCATTGAGCAGCCAGAAGCCGTCGAAGAACGCCGGCATGCGGAATGAAACGGTTGCGGCGCTGGTGAGCGTGCGACTGGAGGTGCCGCCTTCGCCGCGCGGTTCGGGGTCCATGGGCGAACGAGTGAAAGGATAGCTCTTGCTGTTCCCCAGCGCGGCGTTGATGCCGTACCACGTGTGAACGTAGAACTTGGTGCCGGTGCTCTCGGAGGCGTATGGGCGGGCCTTCATGCCCTCGATGTCATCGCGGGAGGTCGGATTGTTCTGGTAAACTTCGTAGAGTCCGGACGGACACTGGAGCACGGAGCCACCAGCTTCGATCGAGTAATAGTATTTCGAACGAGGCGCGGTGAGGTAGCCTCCGTTCACGAGAATCGTCGCCCAGCCTTCCTGATGGGGAGCACCGTTGCCGGCATCGTATTCGGCGGGCAGCAGGACGTCGTCGTTGTCGCCGGAGTAGAGCGTGGCGGCGGTCATGATCTGGCGAAGGTTGTTCACGCAGATGATGTTCTTCGCCTTGTCCTTCGCACCGGAGAGCGCGGGCAGAAGGATCGCCGAGAGCAAGGAGATGATGGAGATGACAACCAGCAGCTCGATGAGCGTGAAGGCGGCGCGGCGAGGTTCGACGGAGCAAGTATTCATGGAGTCCTCACTTGAAAGAAGCGCGCGCCAGTCGCGGCCGGGTTGTTGGTGATGTGGAGCAAGGTGCCAGTCCCCGGGAGGGTGGCCAGCGGTTGCCACGCGGGCTCGGCGAGGTCGTTCTTAAACTCGACGAGGTAGTTCACACCCGCGTCGGAGTTGAAGGAGAAGCGAATGCCTGCGGTGACGGAGGCGAAGTTGGTCAGAGTGATCGGCGTGATGGGCGGCTGGCCGCAAGGCTGGAATCCATTGGATCCGCCGGCGAGCACGGTCACGTTTCCGGTCAGCGTGCCGCAGCCGGTGAGCTTGGCGTTGGGCGAGATGGTGATGCCATTGGCGAAGGTCACCGTGCCGCCGTCGAGTTCGAGCGTCGCAGGAGTCACGCCGTCGCCGAGGACGAACGGCGCGCCGTTGCTCACGATGAGGTCACGGGCGCGGAGCGTGCCGCCATTGAACTGGAGACGTCCGGTGGCGGAGTTGAGTTCGAGGCGATCGAACTGCGCGAGGCCGGAGTTCAGCACGAGATCGCCTTGGGTGACGATGGACGTCGCCGTGGCGGTGGCATTCGTGCAGAAGAGCGCGCCGCCATCGAGGACAACGCGGCCAGTTGAAACCTGACTGCCGAGATTTAGGCCCGAGGTGAAGATCGATTCGCCGCCCGAGAGCTGAACGTGTCCTATCGCGGTGTTGGTGACGCCGGGGACAACGAGGCGCGATGCATTGATGCGGCCGCTGAGGTTCGTGAGCTCGCCGTTGCCTTCGCGACCCACGTAGAGGCTGCCATCGGCGACGTTGAGGAAGCCGCCAGCGACGGTGACCATGCCAACGGAATTCGAGAAGCGCCCGATGCTCAACGTGCCGCAGGCGAATTCGCCACCCGCAACCAACAGCGTACCGCGCGAAGTATCGTGGCGTCCGACTGAGACGTCGTCGAAGTGCGCAAGACCGTTGGAAATGATCAGCGAGCCGTTGCCACGCTGGCCGATTCGGGTGTTGGCGGCGGCGTTGGTGGCTTCGATGATGCCGCTAGTTACAACCACGGC
>CAMCCU010000475.1 GCA_945872975.1 Pedosphaera parvula Ellin514 | reverse complement strand
CCACGCCCGCCGGCCAGTGAGCGATGAGCGGCGTGCTGATGCCGCCTTCGTGCGTCCAGTGTTTGTATTCGCGGAACGGAGTGTTGCTCACCTGGGCCCAGCCGCGTCCGTAAGCGATGTAGGTATCCGGCCCGCCGGGCATCACGCCGAGTCCTCCGCGCACGGGCCAGCCGTCGCGGGTTTGCTTCGGAGTGCTGTCGTATTGCGGGTCATCCCTGCCCATTGGCGGCAGCGAAGGCTTGTCGCCACGCGCGACGAAGTTCGGTCCGCGCCCGTTGCCTTCCGCGCAACCGCCGTTGTCCTGGAGATAAAAAATTAGCGTGTTCTCGAACTGCCCCTGTGCCTTCAACTCCGCAATGATGCGCCCGATGCCCTGGTCCATGCAGTCGAGTTGCGCCGCGTAAACCTCCATGCAACGGCTCTCGAACGCCTTGTTCTTCACGTCGTCCCATTGGTCGGACGGCGTCGGCGCGGCCCAACGATCATCGAGCAAGCCCAGTTGCTTCAACTTCGCCCGTCGCGCCGCGCGCACTGGTTCGTAGCCCCCGTCGTAGCGGCCCTTGTATTTCGCGATGTCCGAATCCTTCGCGTGCAGCGGCCAGTGCGCAGCGGTGAACGCGGTGTAGAGGAAGAACGGCTGCGCCCGCTGCTCACGCCCGTGCTCACGGATGAACTTCACCGCGTGATCTGCGATGGCATCGGTGTAGTAAAACTCCTTGGGCTGATACCCCGCGTCATTCGCGACCGTGACGATGGCGTTGTCGCGCACGAGCGAACTCGGATCGAAGTAACTGCCCGCGCCGTGAATCGTCCCGTAGAAACGATCAAATCCGCGTTGCAACGGCCAGTTGTGTGTGTCCGCGAGCGCCTTCGCCGTCTGGCCCGGCGTCACGTGCCACTTGCCCACCGCGTAGTTGCGATACCCCGCCGGCTTCAGCGCTTCGGCGATGGTGACACAACTCCGATTCAGGTTCCCGCGATAGCCGTCGGGTCCGCGATCATCCATCATGTGCCCGATGCCCGCCTGATGCGGATGCAACCCCGTGAGCAGCGACGCGCGCGTGGGACAGCATCGCGCCGTGTTGTAGAACTGGGTGAAGCGCACGCCGCCCGTGGCGAGCGCATCCAGATTCGGCGTCGCAATCTCGCCGCCGTAACAGCCGATGTCCGAGAACCCCACGTCGTCCGCGAGAATGACGATGATGTTGGGCCTGGGTATTTCAGCGGCGTGCATGAGCGACGGAAAACACAGAAACCACGCAAGGAGACGGCTCAGAAATTTCATGGTGATGCGATCAGGATGGTGGCTTGAGATTTACGGTCAAGGCGCTTTCACCTCACCGCCAAGACGAAGCAACTGAATCAAGTCCGCCACGTCTTGATGGCCCAGACCAGCTTCGAGTCCCTCGGGCATGAGCGAGACATTCGCGCCGCGCAGCTCAGCAATGTCCGTGCGCAGAACGATGCGCGTCGTGGCGTCGGCAAGCTTGAACGTGATGCTGTTCCCCGTCTCGGCGGCGATGAGTCCGTAAAGCTCGGTGCCGTCCGCGAGGCGACAATGGTAGGCGTGAAAACCGGGCTGCACGTCGGCGCTGGGATCGAGAATGTTCGTGAGCAATTTCTCTGGCGGATGCCCGGCGACGGAGCGCAAGTCCGGCCCGACTTCGTTCCCCGCATTGCCGCGCTTGTGGCAGGTGATGCACAGCTTTGTGAAGATCGGTTCGCCACGGGTCGCGTCGCCAGTGAGTTTTAGCGCGGGCTGGAACTGCTCGATGATTTTCGCGCGGCTTGAAGCGGCCGCCGTGTTGAACACTTGGCCCGCGAGTTCGCGGACGCGCGCCGACGAGTGTTTGAGCAGCTGGTTTCGCCGCGTGGCGTCGAAGGTAGGCGTTCCATCCTTCTGAGCGCGTTCCAGCATCAAGAACGTCCACGGCTCCCGCGAAAACATCGCCTCCAGCGCGGCGGCGCGCGTCTCCGGCGAGAACGATGGCCAGCCGTCGAGCAACGTGCCGGGAACCGAGGCATCCGCCGTCATGGCCAGGGCGCTGATGGAAGCGCGCTGAAGCGCGCTGGGCTGGCGCGGCGCGAGCCAGCCGGAGAGCAAGGCCAGCGTGTCGGCCCGGCGCGACGGATTCTTCGCGAGGAGACTTGCGGCGGCGGCGCGGGCGGTCACGGGTTGGGATTCCTCCGCCGCCAGTTTCTGCGCCGATGTGAAAAGTGATTCGGTGTTGGCGAGTTGCCTGGCGAGCGCATCATCACCCGTCGCGAGTGTGGCGAACACTGTCTTCCGCCGCGCGAGCGTGTCGAGGAACTGGCTGAACGCGATCATCTGCGCGGCGGTGAACGCAGCTTCCTTCGCCGTGAGCGTCGGTGCCAGCAAGGCCGCCAGCGCATCGCGCTCATTCAGGCCGAGTGTGAGGTTCACCAGCGGTTCGGAGAGCGTCGCTAGCGCCGGGCCACTGGCGCGTACGGCGGCATCAACCAGCGCGCGCGCGTGCGGAACAGCGGAACTCATCACGGCCGCGACGACGAAACTGTCGGTGTGATTCGCCACGGCGAGTCGGCCCAGCGCTTCGCCCGCGCGCGGGTCGCTCCATTCGCCGAGCGTGCAGGCGAGTTGGAGCCGGACTTTGGCGTCGGAGTCATCGACCAGCTTCGCGGCGGCGACGATGACTTCGGGCGTCGATTGCTTCTCCGCTAGGCGCAGCGCGTTCTCACGGATGCCGGGATGCGAGTCGGTGAGCGCGCGCGTAACACTGGCGGCGGAAAGCGCGCCCAAACCATCCAGCACGCAGAGTGCATGAAGACGGGCGAGCGGGTTGGCATTTTCGGCCGCGAGCTTCGAGAGCGGTGCGGCGGCGGATTTATCCGCGCGCCAGAGCAGCATCATGTGCGCTTTGTCACGCTGCCATTCATTGGGCGAATCGAGCGCGGCGACCAGTTCGCTCGAACTCAGTTTGTCGAGGGGCGTCAGCTTGCGCGGCGGCGTACCGGCCGGGAACACGCGGTAGATGCGGCCCTTGTCTTCGCCGAGCCGGTAGTGCGGGAGCAGTTCGGCGCGGCCATTCGCAGGCAGCCAGTCCGGATGCTCGATCATGTAGCGGTACATGTCCACGACCCAGAGCGCGCCGTCGGGACCGGTGCGCGTCATGACCGGGCGGCACCAGCGATCTTCGCTGGCGAAAAAGTCCGAGCGCTCCTCTCCGCTCGCACGCCGTGCGGCGAAGGTCACGCCGTCCTGCGTGATGACATTGCGCTGAACAAGATTGTGAAACGGCTCGCAGGTGAAGGCGTGCAGTTCGTTGCCCGCCCCCGGCGAGCTTTTGCCGAACAGCAAGTCATCGCGGTAAATCATCCCGGCGCACGCCGAGGTGAAGTGACCGGCCTCGTTGAAGGAGTGAAAGCGTTTCTCCGGCGGGCTCGCCGGCCACACTTTTGGGCTCAGCGGCACGACGACTTGGCGCGTCGGGTCGGGCGCGGCGACGTGCGGGTTGCGGCGCAGGTAGCGATCGGCGAGCACGTAATGCCAGAGCGGACGAATGTTCTGCGTGCCGAACCAGTGGCCCCAGTCGTCGCGATTGCGGCCGAACTGCGACGGCCCGCTTTCCGGTTCCAGTTCGCCGGTGTCCGGCTTGAAGCGGAAGTCGAGCGCACCGACGGCCACATCTTTGCCCGCGCGAGTTGAACGGATCTTGTTGCCCGCGCCGTGGCCGCGATGATGCCCGCCCGCCGCGCAGTAGACCCAGCCGTCGAGTCCCCAGCGCAGGCCATTGGCGCGGAGCTGCTGATTGCCTTCGAGCAAGCCGCTGATCAGCACCTCGCGCGAGTCGGCCTTGCCGTCGCCATCCGTGTCGCGGAGGAAAACAATCTCCGGCGCGGCCGTGACGATCACGCCGTCGCGCCAGATGAGCAGGCCCGTTGGAAAACTGAGTCCATCCGCGAACAACGTCTGCTTGTCGTAGCGGCCGTCGCCATCGGTGTCTTCGAGCACGCGCACGCGTCCCCCGGGTTTGCCCTTGCCGTCGAGGCCCATTGGATAGTCGGCCATCTCCACAACCCACAGGCGTCCGTCGGGCGACCAGTCGATGGCGACGGGATCGAGCACGAGCGGCTCGTTCGCCACCAGCTCAACGCTGAAGCCCGGCGTGAGGTGGATCTTGCGCATCGATTCGAGCGGAGAGAGCGGCGCAGGCGCAGGAGTGACGCCGGGCGGACCCGCTTTTTCCGGCAGGGCGGCGGTGGGCGTACCCGCCGGCTGTCCGGAAGCCTGATGGAGTTGCACCGCCTCCGCCGGAGTGAGCGCGCGGTCGAAGAGGGCGAATTCGGCCATGTGTCCGGCCAGCGGCGCAAACTGGTCGCACCGAGCGCCGACGAAAAAGTCGGTGACGCCCGCAGCGGTCGCGTCCGCCGCGCCCTCGAACTCGGGCTTTCCATTCAACCACGCCGTGACGCGCC
>CAMCCU010000474.1 GCA_945872975.1 Pedosphaera parvula Ellin514 | reverse complement strand
GATTTCACCGGCAAGGACGGCGTCCGGCATACTTCTTGGGCGATCAGTGACGTGCCGACCATTCAGGCGGTCGAGCAGGAGTTCGCGTCCATCCCGTATCTCTACATCGCGGATGGACATCATCGCAGCGCGGCGGCGGGACGCGTGTTCCAAAGCCGCAAAGGCGCCGGACAAAGCGGACGGTTTCTGACCGTCATCTTCCCGCACAACCAGATGCAGATCCTGCCCTACAACCGCGTGCTGAAAGATCTGAATGGTCTTTCGCCGGAGGCATTGCTGCAGAAGTTGGATGCGGTGTTCATCATCAACGAAGCCGGAACCGCGAAGCCGACGCGCAAGCACGAGCTGGGCTTCTTCTTTGGTGGCAAGTGGCGGACGCTGAACTTCCGTCCTCAATTTGCGGCCACGTCCGATCCGATCGAGAAGCTCGACGTCACGCTGCTGCAGAAATACGTCCTGGCGCCGTTGTTCGGCATCGACGACCCGCGCACGAGCAAGCGGATCAACTTCGTGGGCGGCATTCGCGGAACCGCCGAGCTGGAGAAGATCGTTTCCAGCGGCGAGTACGCCTGCGCGTTCTCGATGTTCCCGACGAGCATCGAAGACCTCATGACCATCGCCGACGCGGGAGGAATCATGCCTCCGAAGAGCACGTGGTTTGAGCCCAAGCTGCGCGACGCGATGTTCTGCCACATGATCTGAACGGTCCCCGTTAGCCGCCGGTTTCCCTTTCACCACCCAATGACCTTGGGTGGTGTTTTGCTTTATGCCCTGATGCAGCGGTTCGTAGCTCGGATGTTTAAGGAGATGAATCGTTCCCGCCTGTAATACCTTCCGCCCCGTTTCTTCTTTATATGGTGAATGAAAGAACTCGTTTCAGTCGCCAGTGAGCCGGTGGTCAGCCGGTTTGCTCCGTTTCAACGACTATCGCGTCTCGGCTGAGGCATCCTAGTTAATCCTTCTCAAACACCATTCTACGTCATGAAAAAACTCCGCATCCTTACCGCTCTCTCCACTGCCGCATTGCTCGTCAATTACGCCAAGGCCCAGGTGCCGCCCCAGATGATCAACTATCAGGGTCGCGTCATTGTCGGTGGCACGAACTTCCATGGATCTGGCTCCTTCAAGTTCGCGCTCGTCGGTCCGGCTGGAACGCCGACTTACTGGAGCAACAACGGCACGAGCGTCAACGGCACCGAGCCGAGCGCCGCCGTCGCGCTATCGGTGGCTCAGGGTCTTTATTCGGTGCAGCTCGGCGATGCGACTTTGCCCAACATGGGCGCGGTGCCGTCGTCCGTGTTTGGCAATCCTGATGTGCGCCTGCGCGTCTGGTTCAACGACGGGGTGAGCGGGTCGCAGTTGCTCACGCCGGATCAGCGCATTACGTCGGTGGGCTACGCGATGATGGCGGGGAATGTTCCGGATGGCGCCATTACGTCGGCGAAGCTCGCGCCGGGGGTCATCAACGCGACCAACCTCACGGCGAACTCGGTCACTTCCGAGCAGCTCGCGAACACGATTGGGCTCGGCGACTCGAACACGCTGGGTCGCCTTGATGTGTATAAAACCTCGGCAGGAACGCCAGCGATCAGTCTCTTTGGCTCGACCAGTCAGATCAGCACTTATGGATCGGACGGCAAGGAACAGGCGCGTCTCTGGGGTGCGAGCTGGGGTGAGCTTCTCCTGCATGACAACACCACCAACAACTTTACGACGGCCCAATTGCTGGCGCACGAGAGCGGCTTGTTCATTGCCCCGCTCGCGCTCGACGGAATCATTCCCGTTCCGCTGGCGAACCCCGGCGGCGCTTTGAGACTGTCCCTGGGCAGCACAAACCGCGTTTATCTGAAAGCCGGTAACTCCGGCGGCCAGCTTTCGCTCTACCAAAACGACGGGGGCCTTGGCGTGTTCCTCGATGGTGACAGCAGCGGCGCGGGGTTGTTGAACATTCGCAGCACGAACGGCGCGACCCGCATTGAGCTCGATGGCTTGAGCAGCGTGGGCGGCGGCGGCGGCGAAATCTCGGTGCGCGATGGCAGCGGCACGGAGACGGTTGAAATTCTCGGAGCCGAGAGCACGTCACAAGGCGGCAAGATTTCTCTCCGCAGCGACACGGGCGTGCTCGCGGTCCAGCTCCGCGCCGAGGAGTTCGGTGGAACTGGCGAGGGCGGCATTCTAGAGCTCTACAACAGCTCAGGCACGCAGACGGTCGAAATTGATGGCGATTCAGTGGACGGTGGCTACATCGCCGTGAAGAACAGCGCAGGAGCGACCCGCGCACAAATGCAGGTGGTGTCCGATGGCAGTGCCTTCATGGCATTGAAGAACGCGGCGGGTGTCACGACCATTACGCTGGATGGCCAGGATTCCAGTGGCGAAGGCCGCATCGTGACTCAGGTGCTGCAAATCACCGGCGGCTCGGACCTTTCCGAGCAGTTCGACATCAAAGCCATTCACGACGAGGTGAAGGCGGGCATGATCGTCTCGATCGACCCGGAGAAGCCCGGCCAGCTCATCACCAGCACCAAGGCTTACGACAAGACGGTGGCCGGGGTTGTCAGCGGCGCGGGCGGCGTGAAGCCGGGCATGATGATGGGCCAGGTCGGCACGGCGGCGGATGGCAAACACGCGGTCGCACTGACGGGCCGTGTTTACTGCTGGATGAATGCTGACCTCGGCGCGATTAAGCCGGGCGATCTCATCACCACTTCTGAGACTCCCGGTCATGGCATGAAGGCGAAGAGCCATCGGAAAGCTCAGGGCGCGGTCATCGGCAAGGCGATGTCCTCGCTCGACAAGGGCAAGGGGCTGGTGCTCGTGCTCGTGAACCTCCAGTAATCGGACGCCTCAACCGGAAACAATTCACGGAGCAACCTATGAAGAAACTGACCTCAACGATGATGGTTCTCGGGATGGTTCTCGCGGCTCAGGCGGCGGATCCCGCCATCGGTCGCCTGCCCAACGGCACCTACTACCTGAAGGAGGAAATCAACTTCAGCC
Organism: Pedosphaera parvula Ellin514; assembly: GCA_945872975.1. Taxonomy (GTDB): domain Bacteria; phylum Verrucomicrobiota; class Verrucomicrobiia; order Limisphaerales; family JADJPG01; genus JADJPG01. The sequence continues at coordinate 1,481 of CAMCCU010000474.1, read as the reverse complement.
TGAAGGCCGAAGTGGCGCAGGAGCTCTCGCCGGTCGGTGCCGGTCGTCGCCCGGTGGACAAAGCCCGGTTGCGTGGTTTGCACCGTGCGGCGCGTGAAGTCGTGGCGGCTCACTCCGGCGCGGAACGCTGGCTCAAGGGCGAGGAATTACCCGCTCGCGTCGCGGCGGTGGGCGAGCAGGTGCCCAAGCTGGCGCGCTCGCTGAGGATGCAGTTGCACGCGGGGGAAGACGCCGCGCAAGTGGTCGAGGAATTGAAGCAGAATGGCGACGTGGCGTGGGCCAGCATCGTGAAGCTGCACAAGCCTTCGTTGACTCCAAATGACGCGCGCTGGTCGGAACAGTGGGGTCCGGAACGCGTGCGTGCTGACGACGCGTGGGATGTGCCGCAGGCTTCGACCACCGAGCGCGTGGCCGTCATTGATACAGGCGTGGACCTGACCCATCCCGACCTCGCGAGCCGCATCGTTTACAATCGCGGCTTCGGCGGAAACGCCAACGGCGATTGCAAACGCGATCGTCGCGGCGGCAGTTCGATCGATCACGGAACGCATGTCGCCGGCATCGCTGCGGCGATTCGCGGGAACAGCATCGGCGTCGCGGGTGTCGTGAATGCGCGCATCATGGCGATGGGCTGCGCGTCGTGGAATTCATCCGAGAGCGAGTATTACATCTGCTGCGCGGCGGATGCGATCAACGACGCCGTGGCCAATGGCGCGGACGCGATTAACTGCAGCTTCGGCAACAGCAGTCTCGAATCCGACGAGAGCGATGCGCTCGACAACGCGCAATCGGCAGGCGTGCTCGTCGTGGTCGCCGCTGGCAACGACGGCATGAACGTGGACAGCAGCCCGTCGCAAGGATGGAACGATCATTCCTGGCCGCTCATTGTTAGCAACACGCGGGACACCGATGCATTGAATGCCAGCAGCAATTTCGGCAGCGCCATCGATCTCGCGGCACCGGGCACGAGCATCCTCAGCACTGTCTCGACGAACAATGCCGGCGCAAACGCGAACGGGAACTACGCGTTCTTCAACGGCACCTCGATGGCGTCGCCGCATGTGGCAGGCGCGGCGGTCATGGTGAAGAGCATGAACCCGACGCGTATCAATGGCTCGGCGATCAAGGATTGCCTCTATCGCATGGCGGAGGATCTCGGAGCCGCTGGCAAGGACAGCAGCTACGGCAACGGGCTGCTACAGCTCTGGCCCTCGTTCCTCAGCGCGTTGAAGGAGGCCGACGCGTTCGTGAATCCGGACAATAACTTCTTCATTCACACCGGGACCTACACCTTCCCCTACAATACGATCCCAGGTGCCATCGCCGGTAATCCGGCCGGCAGCACGCTGGTGCTGAATGGCGGCTCGGATTCTTCGGACTATCACTATCCCGCTCAGACCATCAGTTCAGCGGTGACGCTCCGCGCGCTGCCGGATCGCAGCGTGTTGATTGGCAAACCGTAACCTGCTACCGAACCACAC
>CAMCCU010000473.1 GCA_945872975.1 Pedosphaera parvula Ellin514 | reverse complement strand
CAGCCTCGCGGAAAACCTCCTCAAAGCGAAACAGAACGGCGTCACCCCGGCGTTCCTCAAAGACTGTGGCGACGACATCCTGGTGGTCCGGCTCAACCTCGCGCCCAAGGGCGTGCCAGCAGGCGGATTCAAACCGCTGCTCTTTGAAGAATACTTCGGCCCGCTCGGACCGCAGATCGACCAGTTCCAAAACCATTGGGAAAGGAGCCTGCAAACCGCCTTGCCCGATATCCCTGAGTCGAAACTCTTCGACCTGCTGCTCTGCTCGCGCGAGGCCGTGATTAATGGCATCAAGTACGGCTGCGGTGCCAAACCCTCCGAACCTTGCTCCTACGAAGTCACGTTCCAGCCCGAGAAAAGCCTGCTGCGCGTCATCGTCAACGACCCCGGACCGGGGCACGATTTCAACTGGTCCGAATACGAGAAAGCCGCCGGGGAACAAATGCTCGATGAGCATCGCGGCCTCATCCTGATCAACCGGCTGCCCGACCTGACCCGCGTCGAGCGCAACGGCACCAGCGTCACCATGGATTTCAATCTCAAGCAGCCGTAAGCGACGGAATGAAAGAAAACAGATAACAAAATCAAACAATCCTCCGATATCACCACCCTGAAACATACACTCGACAACCACACCAAGGCACTCACCCTGATCGTCCCCGGCGACATCATCAGCACCAACGCCGCCGCCCTGCGCACGCAGATCTTTGCCATCCTCGAGTCCGATGTGATCGCGAGAGCCAACTGGGAAACCCTGCAGCTAGACCTCCGCGCCACGAACATGATCGACTCGATGGGGCTCAACCTCCTCGTCTCCATCATCAAGCTCGCGCGCACCCGCCAAAGCAAAATCACCGCGCTCATCGCCAACCAGAACGTCCAGCGTGCGCTCTGCTTCACCCGCCTCAACACGCAGATGGAACTCATCGCCGCGTAACCACCATTGCAACCCTGCGCTGACGCAGAGAAAAGCCGGCGGGCCTTGGCCCGCCGGCTCCATTTTAATCTCGATGCAGCCGCGGACTATGCCGCCTCTGATTCCGCCCGTTGCTGGCGACGATGCCCGGCAATCTCAGATGACTTTGCCCTCAATAGCTGCCGCGCCATCTGCGCCTCCTCGGGAGACAACGCTTCCACCGCACGGTCTCGGCTCTCAGATGCGACCTCGTCCCCACGCGCCGCACTGAGACTGAACCAGACGTACGCCTCCACATAGCTTTGCGGCACGCCCTGTCCGTAAACCGAGCACATCCCCAGGTTGAACTGGGCCACAGCATGTCCTTGCATCGCTGCGAGCCTGAAAAAGTTTACCGCTTCAGCGTCGTTCTGAGGCACACCTCGCCCCGTCGCGTAGCTGGAGCCCAGGCTGTTTTGCGCGCCAGCGTGGCCCTGGGTTGCCGCTGCACGAAGCCACCGCGCTGCTGCCGTCGGATTCTGCTCCACACCCGCGCCATTCAGATGGGCCACCGCCAGCAGGAACTGGCTCTCCGCATGACCCTGCTCAGCGGCGCGCTTGAACCACGCCGCCGCGACCGCTTCATCCTTCGGCATGCTGCTGCCATCCGTGTAGCACCTGCCCAGTGCGTAGCACGCTGCTGAATCTCCCCGCCCTGCCCTCTCTTGCAGCCCCAGTAATTCCTGAGGAAGCTCGTTCTTCATCGTGTGTCCTTGTTATGGGTTTTTAGTCATCTATGTCGTGTTGTTCACATTGGTTGTCTGCTGATTCTTACCAATCCGTGGCTCTCAGAAATCCCGGAAATCGCGGTGGGCACCAGTCTTGTCCGCCGGGGTTGAAACCTCGTGTGCAGGCATGGGAATGCTCCGTGGTGCCCCCGTGCCATTCGAATCATTCTTTGAACCGGAGCTGCTCACGGTGGTCGGCGCGGGTCCGGAACCTCTCGCGCTGCCCGCGTGTGTGGAAGTAGAACGATTGCCGGAGGGTGCGCCTTCGATGCCGCCTGTGATCAGCGTCCTCAACCGGGAAATCGTGTCGCGCAACGACAATGCCTGCGCGTTCAATTCCTCTGACGCCGACGCACTCTCCTCTGCTGTCGCCGCCGTCGTCTGCGTCGTTTTGTCCATCTGCGAGACCGCTGCGTTAATCTGCTTCACGCCGTCGTTCTGCTCCTTCGAAGCGGCTGCCACCTGCGCCATGGTCTCGTCCAACTGCCGGATCTTGCCGACGATTTCCTGGAGGCTGGCACCCACCAAACCGGCCTTGGCCTCCACCTGCCGCGAGCTCTCCGTCACCCGCTCGCTCACGCGCACTCCCTCTTCACCCTTGCGCAGGGAGTCGTCGATCTTTTCCGCCGTCTCCTTCGCCGCCTTCGCGCTCCGTTGCGCCAGGTTCCGGACCTCGTCCGCCACCACCGCAAATCCCAATCCGGCCTCGCCCGCACGCGCGGCTTCCACCGCCGCGTTCAGCGCCAGGATGTTCGTCTGGAACGCGATTTCATCGATCGTCTTCACGATCTTCGACACCTCGTGTCCCGAAATCTGGATCGCGCTAATCGCCGCCTTCATCGCCTGCGTGGACTGCTGAATTCCCGTGATCGCCTCGCCCATCTGCTGCACGTTTTCCACCCCGCTGTCCGCCACCGCCCGCGTCTGGTTCGCCGCATTCTTTGCTGACTGCGCGCTCTCCGTGTTCCGCGTCGCCATGCTCGACATCTCCTCCAGCGACGCGCTCGTCTCCTCGAGACTCGCCGCCTGCTCGCTGGCCCCTTCCGCCAGCGACTGGCTCCCACGAGAGAGCTGCCCCGCCGCTCCGGAAACTTGAACACCCGCGTCCTGCAAAATCTCCAGGCCTTCGAGCAGCGGACGCGACAAGGACCGCCCCAGCCACAACGCCGCGCTGACCAGCAGGACGACGCTGGCGACCAGAATCAAAACGATCCGCACCAACTCTGCTCGTTGCTGGGCCAGCGCCTGCGATTCCGGCGCGCGCACAAGCACTCCCCAGCCCAGTCCGGAGAATCCAAGCGCCCCGTTACACCTCGCGTATCCAGCGATCTGCCAGATGCCCTTTCGCACATGAAGCGCCCGGCTATTTCCCGTTTTCCCTGCTACGAGATCCTGCGCAGCCGCGACGCCCTTCTCCGCCAGGTTCAGGTTCAAGAGGACGTTCATATCGTGCCTCACCTCCTCCTTTCCGCCCTGACCAGCCGGATCGAAATCCACCAGGACTCGACCGGCCTTGTCCAGCAACGTCAACTCCGCCAAATCCAGCCCCTGAACTTTCAGTGCCTGATACGAGTCCACGACGATCTCTTCAACCAGCGCGAAGTTCGCGCGATTGTTCCAGACTCCGATCACTTTCCCTGAGCCATCCTTGATCGGCGCGGAGAAGCCCAATACCAGGCCTTCGGAGCTGTATGCCTTCTTCACATCCTCATCGACATACAGGTCTTCCACCACCGTTCCGTCGAGCACATCGCTCTTCAGGAACTTCCCGGCCAGCGCATCCTTGAACCACGGGGCGTCCTTGAAGTTCTTTTGATAGATGTGGGCTGTGTTGATGGGCTTGCCGGCAGGATCCTTGTCATTGACCGCGATCACGCGCCCGTCCAAATCCACCACCACGCTCAGCAGGTAGAAGCCATAGAGATTAGCGTAACGATTGGCGACCGCCGCCAGCTTGTTGCTCTCCGATCCCACCTGATACCAGGACTTGCGATCCTGCACCGCTTCATTGGCTCCAAACGCCTGCACGTCGCCATAGCGCTCGAAGAGATTGCGATCCACCTTGTCGCCGATCGCCTCGGCCTTCGCCTGAAACTCATGGACAATGGCTTTTGAAATGCCTCCGGCCGTTTGATATGCCTGCCAGCCGATCACCCCGGCGGGAATCAAACCCGCCGCAAGGATGGTCACGAACAGTTTGGTCTGGAGACTTCGCCGCCTGGTTGGTTCTGACATAAATAATCTGTTCTCTTTGTCTGTTGCTTCCAAATCATCACTGGCACCTCCCGTCAAAAATCCCTGAAATCCCCTGGATTCACTTTTCCCGGCAGTTCCGGGCTGTTGCCATCCCGAACCGGCATCGGAATTCCCGCTGCACTCGCGGCATCTGATTGCGCCGGAGGCGCAGCCGAGTGTGCAGGGGACCGGCGTGTCGCGAGAGTTGGGCTGGCCAAATTCCTCGGGCGGGAATGCGCCGGCGGCACAACCGACGGTCCATTTGAAGACTGCCCCCGAATCAAAACCATCAACTGGGCCACCGCGCTCTTCAGGGACTCAGATTGGGCGCTGAGCTCCGTGGCGGCGCTGGCGCTTTGCTCGGCGCCCGCCGCGTTGGACTGCGTGACCTTGTCCATCTGGCTGACGGCCGTGTTGATCTGCGAGACGCCCTCGGACTGCTCCCGTGACGCGCTGTTGATCTGGGAGAGAGTTTCATCCACCTGCCGGACCTTTTCCCCGATGGCCCGGAGACTTTCCTCGACGCCAACGACCTTGACCTGCACGTCCCGCAAATTCTTCGAAACCCGCTGGCTCACGGCGACCCCCTG